>NZ_AUTN01000091.1:0-5307 GCF_000497955.1 Pseudoalteromonas sp. TAE56 | reverse complement strand
GCTGTATCGGCTATTGCATCGGGATGTGACTTACTCACCCACGTTAAAACGCAGCTACCGTACGCCTTATTTGGTGGTGGCCTTACATTTTTAGCGTACTTAGTAACAAGCATAATTGTTTTATAAGAGCGTACTATAGAAGTAATGCTTTAATAAACGAGCAATAATAATTACCTAAAAGCCTGCAACTATGCAGGCTTTTTTAGAGCATAAAACAAGGATTGTTTAAATGAAAAATAAAGCTTTTGTCTTTTTTAGTTTTTTATTATTTCTGAACGCATGCTCTTACCTAGAAAGTGAAATAGAACAAGCTAATAGACTAGCAAAAACATATCAGCTCGATATTAAGGCTGGCGATACTCGTTTATTTTTTCCTGAACAATTTTTAGGAATTGGAGGCAAGCCGCCTACACTTGAAATGGAAAGCACTTCTTTGGAGGATTCTTCAGAGTCACTTGATGGCATTGAAACCGCGCTGGAGGTTTATCCTGAAGGCTTTGTTTCCAAATTTATTAATGCTATTTATATTTCAGGACCTATGCTCATGGAGGGGGCTGAAGCGGGGGGAACATATTCAAGAAATTTTATAATACTAGCAAATATCTCAGATAAGAACGGTACTAACTTCAATTATGGAAATTCGTTACGGGGAGTTCATCACGAGCTTAGTTCTTTGATTTATTTACGCTCCCCTTTTGTTAATCTTGCATGGCAAGGTCTGTTGCCTGAAAGTTGGAGTCCTGCTTCCTCGAATTATGAGGCTTTAACGCAAGATAGAAGTATAGGGCCTGATTATGAAAATGGATTTTTATCTACCTACGGTAAAACTAATATTGAGAACGACTTTAATATTTTCGCCGAATTTGCTTTTTCTGAGCCTGAAAAGCTACGAGACCTTGCAGCTAAGTATCCAACTATAGCTAAAAAGCTGAGTTTATTTATTACTGCATATAAGCAGGTTTATCTTGAGTATCGGCAGAGCTTCGAAGAGTATTTTACTAGTACAGGTCTAAGCGATGTTGCTATAAAACCTGATAATGTAGAGATTACGATTAACAGTGATTTTAGTAATGTTAAGCCGCAGATAATTCACTAAGTTAGCCTAGTGAAGGGCTTATTTTTACAGATAGTGATTGTTTAAATATAAGGTATTTCTCAGTTAAAGAAACTCAAGTTAAATACTCAAAAAGTAATTTTTCTTATACCTAAAATCATTACAGAAATTAACTTCTTAGGATTTCTCTACCTAACTTTAAATGATATGATTTCGACAATTAAATAATAAATAAGGACATTTTTATGGATATTATTATCGGTCAACATGCGCTAAAGAAAAAAACACAGCTAACGCAACTTTCTGAACGTGCAATTGGTAAAGCCTTTAAAGATCAAGCTGCTTTAGCAATACAAATGACGCAATGTAGTGCAGCTGTTTATCGTCGATTACAACGAACTTATAAATCAACTGTAACACCACGCGATGAAAAAAGAGTTAAAGCAGGTGGCTTAAGTACACAATCAGTTACTTTTTCAACAAGTAATAGTAGCCAAAAATCCTTTAATAGCTTACTTCCTGCAATGCGAGGAAGAGGTGCACCTACAAATACTTCAAAAACGTCAAATGATGTTGCAGTTGCTTCTAATCAGCCACAAGCAGTTAACTTGTTGGCTTTGCTACATCCTGTTATAAGCGGCGACATAATGAAGACAGGTAATGCTGTTGAAAAAACAGCGACTATATTAGGGCTAGTAACAACGACTGTTGGTTTTGTAGTTCCAGGCGGTGGAGCTGTTTCATCAATTGTTAGTTGGGTAGGAAGTGGTGCTACGTATTCAGGTTTTTCAATGTCTAGAATTCGCTCTGATGCGCCAGACCGAGCTTATCACCAACTAACAAATTATATTACATGGCTAGCCGCTTGGAATAAAAAAGCGTGTGAGTTAATTGATATAGCAGATCCTAATGGTCAATGGACCTTTAGGGATATCGAGCATGGACTTTCATAAGATTAGACTGTAAGCAGCGTTTTAAAAGAAAGTGTAAATACGTTATACCTGTAACTTATGATTATTGAAAAGCCTGCTTATTGCAGGCTTTTTTGTTTTTAAATTAAGACCGAGCCGAGTAATACCAAGCTTAACGACGCTCTAGATATTAAATAAACTATTTAAATATGGACTTAAGTACCCGTATTTATATTTTTTAGGTTATTGTATAGCATGAGCTTTAAGCTTTTTAATAGCTATAAATTCTTACTTTTCAACTCATATAAGGCTGTAAATCCACACTATGTTTGCAATTGATAATATCATTCTCGTTAGTGCCATTTTAATTTTACTAGGAGTGATCTCGAGCAAGTTATCTGCACGCGTTGGCTTACCGGTGCTGGTGCTATTTTTACTTGTAGGTATGCTCGCAGGTGAAGACGGTATTGCAGGTATTTCATTCGACAACGCAGAGGCTGCACATGCTCTGGGTACTCTTGCGCTTGCCATTATTCTATTTGATGGCGGCTTACAAACGCCTACCAGTTCAATAAAACAAGTGTGGAAACCCGCATCTGCTTTAGCAACCGTTGGGGTGTTATTTACCGCCGTAATTACAGGCCTTGTGGCCACTTATATTTTAGACCTGCCCATATTACAAGGTGTTTTACTAGGCGCTATTGTTGGCTCTACAGATGCTGCCGCAGTGTTTGCGCTTTTACGAAGTGCGGGTATTCACTTAAATAAAAAGCTTAAATCTACCCTTGAAATAGAAAGTGCCTCGAACGATCCAATGGCTATTTTTCTAACGGTTGGATTGCTCGAAATGCTCGTTAACGACATGCCAATAGGGCTGGATTTACTACAGTTATTTGCTCAACAAATGGGTGTTGGCGCTATTTGTGGTCTTTTAATTGGTAAGGTATCGGTTTGGTTTATTAATCGAATTAAACTAAATGCATCGGGTTTGTATTTAGTGATGGTAACCGCATTTGGGCTGCTTTCTTTTGGCCTTTCTGCAACGCTTGGCGGTAGTGGATTTTTAGCTGTATTTATAACGGGTGTTATTTTAGGTAACAGCAAATTTGTATATAAACGCGGTATTTTTCTGTTTCATGACGGCTTAGCATGGCTTGGGCAAATAACCATGTTTGTTGTATTAGGACTCCTTATTAACCCGTCGTCGTTGGTTGACGTATGGTTAGAAGGGTTGCTTATTGCACTGGCACTTATTTTTGTTGCTCGCCCATTAGCGGTAGCGCCTATTTTAAAACTGTTTGGTTTTAACAATCGCGAAACCTTGTTTGTATCTTGGGTTGGCCTTAGAGGCTCAGTGCCCATTATTTTAGCTATATTCCCATTACTATTTGGTCTTTCAGGGGCAGAGCTTATTTTTAATGTTGTTTTTTTCGTGGTGTTAATTTCAGCCACGTTACAGGGCTCAACAATGCCGTGGATGGCTAAAAAACTAAATTTAGTAGAGCCGCCACCTGATTTGGCTGCTGCAACGCTCGAAATCACAGCACTAAACGATATTGATATAGAAATTGTAGAATACACTTTAAGTGACGTTTCTCGGGTTTCTGGGCGTAGCTTGTCACATGCTGCACTTCCTGAGAGTGTGGTTGTTGCTATGATCACACGGGGTCCGTCAATCATACCGCCACGAGGCTCAACTAAGTTAAAACCAAACGATCATTTATTTGTTGTTTTAAAACCAGATAACAGACCTTTTGTTGATTTAGTTTTTACAGCAACCGATAAAACAAACCATCAAGATAGCCACTTAGCCCACAACGAACTTAAAGTGAAAGGGGTAACGTTGGTAGGCGATATATTTTACTCTTATCACATGCACATAGACGCCCCAGAAGAGATAAGCTTGGAAGAAGTAATTAACCAAAAGCTTTCAGGAGAAGTCAGTAAAGGCGCTATTGTTGTTATTGGCAATGTGCAAATACGCGTTATAACAATGGTACATACACGCATAGTTACCATTGGCTTAAAGTACTTAAACAATCCAGAAAAGCGGCTTTTAAAGCAGTAATCATGAACAATGATTTATTTAGCGCTAGGCTCATGTTTATAGCTGCGTAGATACCATCTCTTCTAATCAGCCTCAAGCTTTCTTTAAATAGCTTGGGGCTGATATTCAGTTTGATTCTTCACAACACCAAAACAGATATGTGTCAGCTTTCTCATTGCAGCACCAATTGCCTGCATTTTTGTTTTACCTTGCTCCACTAATCGCTTATTTTGGGCTTTTATATCTGGATTATGTTGTACAGCTACTACAGCAGCCATATACAATTTAGCCCTTATATACCCAGGCCCTTCTTTGCTTAAGGTTGTTTTTCCAGCCCGTTTGCCTGACTCATTAAGCTTAGGTATTAAGCCTAAGTAACAAGCTAATTGCTTGGCATTTTTAAACTGTTTACATGCCATCAAGGACACCATCATACGTGATATTACCTCTCCAACACCTTTGATACTTTGAAGCAATTGGCGGTTCTTTTTTAATTGTGGGTGTCTATCAATATGCTCATCAATGTCATTTTTTAGCTTACCCATCTCAGTTTTTAGTACAGCTATCATATCTTCAATTGACTGAGTAACTCGAGTAGATGCACCTGAGAAACCAACAGCTTCATAACGATTTTCTTCGCGACGTAAGTCTTGCTCAAGTGCTTCAAGTCTACGCGTCATTACTTTTAACTCTCTCGCTTCAACAGGCTCAGGCTGCCAACTTAAAAGTGAGTGCTGTTGGTCATGACCATAACGAGCAAGCATTGTGGCGTCTGACTTGTCTGTCTTATGGACAAGCCCTAATGAACTTGCGTACTGTTTTGCTTTACCAGGATTTACATGTAATAAAATAAATCCTTGCTCATATAGGAAATACATCAGCGGCTCGCTATAAACACCTGTGGGCTCTGTTGTAATAACAATATCTTGTGCTTCTAAATTTGTATTCTTTATCAACCAGGCAACTAACTCTTGATAGCCCTTCGGGTTATTTTTAAAAATCTTCGTTTTCTTTTTACTTTTGACTACATCGCGTAGCCAGGAAATATCTAACTTTTCTTTACCCACATCAATGCCAATAAAAGCTTTCATCTCTATCTACTCCCCTTGTACATGCAGCGTCACCCTTAGTTGGGGCGCTAGGATACCATTCAGTTTAATGGAGGTTAGGAAGTCAGGGCTCAATCTACGTCACAGCATTTTCACACTCTGGTTGGGTACGAGCTCACTGTCTTCCGATGTGACAAGTGCTAGCTAAACACTCATCAAGAAGAGATACAAGGTTGGGTTGAGTGA
>NZ_AUTN01000090.1:0-81937 GCF_000497955.1 Pseudoalteromonas sp. TAE56 | reverse complement strand
CTGATATGTTTGTTGCCATAAAGCCTGATATCGAAATTTTAAATACAGGTAGCACATCAAAACAGTTTAAATACGTCATTGATTTTAAAGCAGTTGAAAAAGTACTAGCAAATGACAGCAGCATAAGCGGACTGTGCGTATCACGCCCTACCAATCCAACGGGTAATGTAATTACCGACGATGAAGTAAAACACCTTGATTTGCTTGCTAAGCAATATAGCATTCCACTCATTATTGATAACGCGTACGGCGACCCGTTCCCAGGTTGTATTTACACTGACGCAAACCTAACATGGAACTCAAATATTATATTATGTATGTCGCTTTCAAAACTGGGCCTACCGGGTTTACGCAGCGGTATTGTGGTTGCCAATAATGAGATTATTAAAGCAATTGGCCGCGTAAATGGCAGCATGGTTTTATCGCCAAACAGTATTGGCCCAAGCTTAGTGACACGCTTAATTAACGACAACGAACTACTCCCACTGTGCCGTAATGTTGTCCTGCCTTTTTATCGTAATAAGGCACACATAGCGATTGAGTTGTTTGATGAAGTATTTGCCGAACTGCCTGTTTATTTGCACAAAGTTGAAGGGGCATTTTTTATGTGGCTGTGGTTTAAAGACGCAAAAATAACAAGCGAGGTGTTATATCAAAAGCTTAAAGAACAAGATGTGTATGTGATCCCAGGTCACAACTTTTTTATCGGCATTGACGACAGCTGGCCACACAAACACGAGTGTATTCGTATTAACTATGCTACCGATGCAGATACCCTAAAAAAAGGCTTAGAAGCGATTAAAAACCTAATAAAGTAAATATACTGATGCCGATATTAATATCGGCATCAGTCATTTAACTCGCTTATATATACGTTTAAAATTCATGCAAACGCACTGTATCCCCTTTAAATTTATATACAAGTTGGTATCCTACTCGACCTTTTTTAATAGCAATTCGCTTAATTAAGTGATCTATTCTGAGGTGAGAAAATCGTGTCGATAACCAGGCAAAAATTTCGTTATTTAGTTGTTATCACTAATTGCTCCTGCATTGCTCTGCATCCATGCAGTCGTATATCAGAAATTTTTAACGCAGTTAGCGTCAGATTTAATCCCTCAAATTGATTAAGTATTATTGCGGAATGGTATAACATATACTGGTAAAAAAGAACTAGCCAAGAGGCGACATCGCTGCAGGACACTTACTCTAAGTGGCAGCAATAACACAACAGGCATCGCGTATAAATATCGGTTTTAAACGTTAGATGTAACTTTAAATAGCAACATGCAATAGCACTATTAAGGTCAATTATGCGATTAGGACCAGGACTACTCGTCACCGCTGCCTTCATTGGACCAGGGACCATTACTACCGCCAGTGTGGCANAGGTGCAAACTTTGGTTTTGCACTTATATGGACGTTACTGTTTTCAGTAATTGCCACTATATTATTACAATCCATGGCGGCGCGCCTTGGCGTTACTACCGGGCAAGATTTAGCACAAGCTCTTAGAGCAAATATTCAAACGCCTTTATTTAAATCCTTGGCGATATTTTTAGTTATTAGCGCCATTGGCGTAGGCAGTGCAGCTTATGAAGCGGGTAACTTAAGTGGCGCTAGCATGGGGTTAATTGAAATATTCCCTCAAATTAACTCCCAACTATGGACACCACTTATTGCTTTGTTAAGTGCTGCTTTACTGTATAGCGGCAAACATAAAGTGGTTGAAAACGCGCTAATTTTACTCGTTATTTTAATGAGTTTAGTGTTTATCTCAACACTTGTAATGGCTGCCCCTTCGCTCGCTGATGTATTTGCGGGTTTTATCCCTAGTATGCCTGAAGGTTCTATTACAACTATATTGGCATTAGTCGGTACGACCATTGTGCCGTACAACTTATTTTTACACTCCGGCGTGCTCGCTGCCAGACATGACAGTAGCAGCGATATGCAAAAAGTCATTAAACAAACAAATGTTGATACAGGCCTATCAATCACTTTAGGCGGTGTCATCACGTTAGCTATTTTATCTACTGCTTCAGTTGCATTTTATGGTACGGATGCGGGGCAAATTAGTGCGGCTAACATGGCCGTGCAACTAGAGCCATTACTTGGCGACGCCGCTCATTACTTTTTTGCTATTGGCTTGTTTGCAGCAGGTTTAACAAGCGCTATTACAGCGCCACTTGCCGGTGCTTACGCCGTATGTGGCATGTTAGGTTGGTCAAACGATATGGGTAACTTACGCTTTAAAGGCGTTGCTATTATTATTTTATTGTTTGGTGCTGCGGTGGCCTCATTAGGTTTAGACCCAGTAGCGGTGATTATATTCGCACAAGCGGCTAACGGGTTATTACTCCCTATTGTTAGCACCTACCTTGTATGGCTGGTTAATCAAAAAGGGGTTATGGGAAACTACACTAACTCTTTGGCTTTAAACCTAGTCACCCTACCCGTTTTAATCCTAATTTTTGGGCTAAGTAGCTACAAACTAATTAGTTTAATTTTTTAATTAAACTCTAAAAATCATATTTAAAGGCCGCTGTTTACAATAAACAGCGGCCTTTATTTGTTAATCATCAAATAACGTATCAACCGTACTTATATTCACACATCAACACGCTTTTTGGATTTTAGCTGCCTTAACTAATTGCGAAAACGCAAAACCACCTACCGCGCCTGCAAGCAGTTGAGCATAAAAACCCCAGCCTCTTGCGCCCGCTATAATATGAATATTCATAATTGATTCAATGGCAATTAACACAATAGCAAATGCCACAATGCCAGCAATAACAAATAGCTGAGTACCGTATTTTTGAAGCTTTTTATTAAGCTTTGTTGTAGCAAAAAAAGCGATGGTAAGTGCCACAGCAATAATAGCCCCGTAGGTAGGTAGCAAGCCTAACCAATCATCAAGCGTTAAACTAACCCGATCACTAAAGCCCACCACTACACCTACATTAACTAATTCATTGACAACGTATTGGCTATGAAACAAGCTAGCAAGTGTAAATGTAAGTAACCAAGAAACTAAAAATGAAGGCAATATACGTGTTAAAAACGACATGGTTATCTCAACTTAAAATAAAGCTTTTCTCTTATACTAGTTATGCTAGCAAAGGCTTGCTCCGTAAACAATGTATCTCTTTTTTTACTTTGCTTTCGCTTTTTTCGTTTTCTGTTAATGCACAAGCCGCATTACCAAAGGAGCAATACAGTACACAAACACTGGCTACGCAATTACAGTCTCCGTGGAGCATGGTTGAACTACCAAACGGCACATGGTTAATTACAGAGCGTGATGGTCACGTAGTTATAGTTAAAAACAATGCGCAATCAAGAGTAAAATTAAACCTAACAGGTTTATACGTTGCAGGCCAAGGTGGTTTACTCGACATTGTATTATCACCAGATTATAACGACTCCAAAGAAGTTATTTTTACTTATGCCCAAGGTGATGCAAGCGCAAACAGGCTTGTTGTTGCCAAAGCCACGTTTAATGGCAATAGCTTTTCAAAGCCTGACGTTATTTATAAAGTAGCAACTGATAAAAATACACCACAACATTACGCTGGTCGCACCCTCGTATTACCCGATAGCACATTATTAATTTCAACGGGTGATGGCTTTGACTTTAGAGAGCAAGCACAGGTTATAACAAGCCAACTTGGTAAAATATTACGTATAAACCTAGATGGCACCATTCCAACAAATAACCCATTTATTAACCACAAAAACCAAAATGCACATGCTGTTTACTCACTTGGTCACCGTAACCCTCAAGGCTTAGTTTATGATTACGATACGCAGCAAACTGTTAGCAACGAACATGGCCCTGCAGGCGGTGACGAGCTAAACTACTTAACCGCTGGAACTAATTACGGATGGCCGGTAATCACCTATGGCAAAGATTACTCGCAAGCGCGTATTTCACCCTTTACCGAATATAAAGGCATGCAAAAGCCAAGTGTTAATTGGACGCCATCAATAGCGCCATCAGGCATGGCGTATTACGGCTCTAAACATGCCGCTTTTCCTTCATTACAACAACATGTACTAATCACAACACTCGTCGATAAAAAGCTCTACAGCGTTAATCTGGCCAGTGGTGAATTTACACAGTCTCACGTGTTTCCAAAGGCCGCAGGCAGGTTAAGAGATGTGTATATCACAGCTGAAGGTAATGTTGCGATATTAATGGATGGAAAAGATGCTGAGCTGATGTTGTTTAAAGCAAATTAATTTACAAAGGGGATAAGAGCCGCTGCGCTTTTAAAGTAAGTAGCGGCTTTAAATAAGCCACTTTGGTTAATTAAGTAATTTGATTAGTAAGATCAGGGATTAACCCCTTTAGTTTTAAGATTAAGGTGAGCGTCTTTATTATGTTATTAATAACGTTCTTGTCTCCAATTACCTTTGCATATACTTACTGTGCTTGTTATTTACCCGATTCTAATTGCTGTTTCAATAACTCAATCAGTTGAGTGTTAAGCCCGGTAATTTCGGCTTCTAGTAATTTCACCTTAGCTTGTGACTCTTCATCTTCTTTACTGCGTAATAATGCAGCTTCTTGTATTAGCTTTTCAAGCTTCTCTTGTATTTCAGCAATCTGTTCATCAAGTGGGTCTTCTTCAGATTGCGATGCCTGACTTACATCTTCATTGCCTGATAATTTACGTAACGCCTCTCGGTTTTGATCTTCCAGACTTTTTTCTTTTCCTTCTTCAGATATATCCACTTGGTCACTTTGGTCCGCTGCTTTATGCATAGTCGCTTTTTCGGTTACGCCATCAGCTACCACCTTTAAAGTTTGTTTTTGCGGGTAAGTTGCTAAAGGTTTAGGGGTTATGTGAACTGACATTTTATCCATTTTAATATTCCTTGTTCCGTTAATTATTGGCGAGAAGTAGTTTACTATAAATATAATGCTTTACTAAAAGCCAAGTGTAATAGCCCTTGTTTGATTCTTTATTAGATTACACTTTACTCACAAGCTTGCCCATTGTTGTTTTAAACCAACAAAGTGAACAATACCAAAAAATAAACAAATAATAGAACTCCAAACCCAAAACTCAGGCGAACGCCCCATAGGGTTATTTATTAAAAAAAATCCAGCAACACCGCGGGCTAAATAAATAAAAGTTATTAGTATAAGAGCTAGGCGGATGAATGGAAGTTTAAAAATCACACCTGCGGCTGAAAATGCATACAATGACCAAGTTGATAGAATCAGAACAATTACACTAGTAATAAGAGTTGGTTGAATACTTCCTTGCTCAGAAAGTAATGCCATTTGCTCTCCTGCACCGAAGAACCGATACCAAGTACCTCCAAAATAGATACAACCTAAATGCAAAGTTGCTACAACAGCACTTAATGTACCTGCAATTATTAGAAAAACATTCATAGAGCGATAAAACCCCCGTGAGACATAACGAGCCTATAAATTAGCTGGTTTATTTATTTTGATAAACAAACCATAGCCGGGTTTTTATCTGGGTACAATCGATTGTTGAATGTTTACGCGTGATATCAAAGCTCGCATTAAACTAGCCAGCCACTCCAATTGCAAATTAATCTGGCGTTGGCTTTTTCGTCATAATTAGGATGGGTGTCTTGTTTATTTTAATAATACCTCGAATGAATACAACCAAACAGATCGTGACCTGATGGCAAGTGTACTGAGCAACCACAATATTGGTGCAGCATGGCAACACATTAAGCGCAATAAAGGGGCTGCCGGTATTGATAACATGAGTATTCAGGAATTTAATCACTTCGCTAAGTTACATTGGCTGGGTATTAAACACCAATTACTTAACGGCACTTATCAACCCTTGCCAGTCAAACGCGTGATGATACCCAAACCCGATTGCGGTGAGCGAATGCTTGGGATCCCCTCTGTTATCGACAGAGTGATCCAACAAGCTATTGCTCAAGTGATTAGCCCTTACTTTAAGCCTCTATTTTCACCACATAGTTATGGTTATCGCCCTCATAAAAGAGCCAGCCAAGCAGTACATCATGTTCAATCTTGTGTTAAACAAGGTTATAAAACAGCAGTTGATATTGACTTGTCTAAGTTCTTTGATGAAGTAAACCATGACATGCTGATGAATCGTGTTGCTCGTAAAATCAAAGACAAAGCACTCATGCGCCTACTCGGTAAATACCTCCGAGCAGGGGTAGCAGAGCGCGAAACAGGTCTGTGGTTTGAGTCAACCAAGGGAGCCCCTCAAGGTAGGCCATTATCCCCTTTACTTTCCAACATTTTACTCGATGAATTAGATAAGAAGTTAACCTACAAACAGCTTAAGTTTGCACGTTATGCTGATGACATAATCATTTTAGTAAAAACGAAAAGTGAAGGGCTCATGATCCAACGGGACATTACTGCGTTTATCACTCAGCGATTAAAACTCAAAGTGAATGAATCGAAAAGTCGAGTCGGTCCAGTATCAGGCTCGAAATTTCTTGGGTTTACCTTCCGTTACGGTCATGTGCAGATCCACGAACAGGCGCTAAAGAAATTTAAAGCAAATGTAAGAGAACTCACTAACCGCAACTGGGGGATCTCAATGACCCTACAAATTCATAAACTCACGCAGTATTTACGTGGCTGGGGACACTATTACCTGATAGTCAACGCTTATCAGTTAACGGTGGATTTAGATCATTGGATACGCCGTAGGATAAGAATGTGCTACTGGCGGCAATGGCGTAAACCACGCACGAAAGTACGCAGTTTAATAAAGCTGGGTGTTAGCGAACGACTCGCCATAGCCTGTGGTATCACCAGCAAAGGCCCTTGTCGAAGCTCGAAAACAAAAGGAATTAACATTGCATTAGGTAATGACTATTTAGCGTCACAAGGTTTAGTGTCATTGAGAGATATTTGGATCAATATTCATTACAGGAGATGAACCGCCCATTGCGGACCCGCATGATGGGTGATGTGGGGGCTGGAGGTTAGAGACCTCCGGCTACCCGATTATACCTATTGTTCCTTGAAAGGGCGTTCTGAAACATAACACCATGCTTCCTCACCATCTTCTCTAGTAAAGCCTCTTGCGCCAATACTAATGAGCAAACGACAGATTTGTTCTTCTGGTAAACCGATAACTCTTTTCAGAGTTTTAATACTCCTTCCTTTATTTGAAGCCGCATTATCCAATAGATTTTTAAGAATATTTTTGACAGGCCCCCAAAGAGTATCTTCTTCAATTTTCGCCTTTCTTTTTTCTAACAATAAAGGCCCTAAAAAAGATGTTACTAGCGAAGTGATTAATGAAACCAGGCCTGCAATGATAGCAACATCATAAGTGGACAGAATTTTTGCTACTTCTAAAGCTTGGTCAACTTGAGATGACATGAATATTTCCGATTATTAGTAATAGGTATAACGCCGCAAATAAACGGCAAAATATTAGTTGGCTATAATTTGTGAGGTACGAACAAGCCAAGTATTTTTTGTCCGCATTTTTTAATTTGCCTTGTTAACTGGCTTTAAATTACTGCAATCTATTTAAATAGGTTTTTACCGTACCTATGCACGTACTTGTAAAATAAACAAAAATGAACGATGAACATAAATATGAAATAAAGTACACCGAACAATAACCCTTTATTTAAACCTTCCGCCCAACCAATCATGCTTCCAGAGAATAAAGCAACACCAAAGTGAGTAAGTAATATTTGAAAATGTATTTTCAAAAATGCTGACAAATTATTACTCCCTACTAAAAATATGCTCAATACGAAAGAGCCAGTTAACAACTTTGTATCCGACATTTGTCACTTTATAAACCGACAAATGTCCAAATATTACGAAGCATCTAATCTAACCAGCTAATAAGCACTTGTAAACAAATAGTTAGCCGGTATTTAAGTTTCCTTGATGTAGAAATACCCCAAGATGGTAGAGATCAGTAATATTGGACAAAAAAGTAATGAGCTATAAAAAAATAGGTGTAAGCGATATTATTAATAAGATAACTTAAATTTTTCTCTAAGCTTTTGCCTTTAACCTAAAACAAAAAAGCCGCTGTTTATTACAAACAGCGGCTTTCGAATTAAGGTTTACAAGCTTAAAACTTAACTTAAACTTGATTTTTATTGTTTACCAATCACTTCAAGTCCACCCATGTATGGGCGTAATACTTCTGGTACTACTACTGTGCCATCGGCTTGTTGGTAGTTTTCTAGTATGGCTACTAGTGTACGGCCAACGGCTAAGCCTGAACCATTTAGTGTATGTAGTAACTCTGGCTTTTTAACACCTTCACGGCGAAAACGTGCTTGCATTCTACGCGCCTGAAAGTCAGCCATGTTTGAACATGATGAAATTTCGCGGTATGTATCCTGCGCAGGTAACCATACTTCTAAATCGTAAGTTTTAGCTGAGCCAAAACCCATGTCGCCCATACATAAAATTACTTTTCGGTATGGTAGGTCAAGTGCTTGTAGTATTTGCTCTGCGTGCCCTGTTAACTCTTCAAGCGTTGCCATTGAGTCTTCTGGTTTTACAAGTTGTACTAGTTCAACTTTATCAAACTGGTGCTGACGAATTAGGCCACGTGTATCGCGACCATAGCTGCCAGCTTCACTTCTAAAACACGGAGTGTGAGCAACTAAGCGAATTGGTAACGCGCTTTCATCGTAAATTTCGTCACGTGCGCTGTTTGTAAGCGGTACTTCAGCTGTAGGAATTAAGCTAAAGCCGGCTTGTTGTTCGCCATCGTCGTTTACAAGGCCTAATGTGTGGAATAAATCGCCCGCAAATTTAGGTAATTGGCTTGTGCCATAAAGGCTTGCGCTATTAACTAAGTACGGTACATACATTTCTGTATAGCCGTTTTTGTCTGCGTGCGTATCTAGCATAAATTGCGTTAAAGCACGGTGCATACGCGCTACTTGACCGCGCATTACTGTAAAGCGTGCGCCACTAATTTTAACGCCCATTTCAAAATCTAAGCCATTTAAGTCTTGGCCTACATCAACGTGATCTTTAACTTCAAAATCAAACTTTTTAGGTGTGCCCCACGTTAAAATTTCAACGTTGTCGTCTTCGTCTTTACCGGCAGGTACTGACTCGTCTGGCAAGTTTGGAATTGCTAAAGCAATGTCGTTAATTGCGGCTAATACTTCATCTTGCTCAGTTTTAGCGGCGTCTAGCTCACTGCCTAAGTTAGCTACTGCATCAAGTAGTGGCTGTGCGTCTTCGCCTTTTGCTTTGGCTTGACCAATTGCTTTTGCGCTTGCATTACGTTGACTTTGAAGTTCTTGCGTTTTTACTTGTAATGTTTTGCGTTTTTCTTCAAGTGCCGTTACCGTCGCTACATCGAGTTCGTAACCGCGCGCCGCTAAACGTGCTGCAGTTTGTTCGATGTCTTGACGTAAAAATTTAGAATCTAACATGTTAGTTTTTTAACCTTTTTGCATTACTAGCTGAAGGCCCAGCCAAGCCATAAAAATACACACCATCACGTTTAAGATGATATTGAGGGCCATTTTAATAAAGTGACCTTGTTGTAATAACAACAACGAGTCCATTGAGAATGTTGAAAAGGTGGTTAATGCACCTAAAAAGCCAATACCGATAAGGGTTTTGGCGGGGCTTGCGGTGATAATTTCTTTATCTATCAAACCGTACAAAATGCCCATTAACAATGAACCCAGAATATTAACCGTCAACGTGCCAAAAGGGAATCCCCTACCGAGGAGTTTTAGCATGCTTTCGCTAATAAAAAACCGTAAACACGCACCTGAGGCTCCGCCAAGGGCGATCATCATATAAAGTTTAATCATTTTCGTACCGTTTAAGTGGGCTTTGCGCATCGCGCTCTTTTAGGTAATCAAGTTTTTGTTTAATTTTTTGCTCAAGGCCGCGCTCGCTCGGTGAGTAATATTCTTTGCCGTCCATTTCAGGTGGTAAATATTTTTCACCTGCGGCAAATGCGCCTTCTTCATTGTGCGCATAGCGATATTCAGCGCCGTAACCTAAGTCTTTCATTAAGTTAGTTGGCGCATTACGCAGGTGCTCTGGTACGGGGTAACTTGGCTCGTTTTGAGCGTCTGCTTTGGCTTGATTAAACGCCATATACACCGCATTACTTTTAGGTGCGCTGGCTAAGTACAATGTAGCTTGTGCAATTGCACGTTCGCCCTCGCTTGGGCCTACTCGCTGAAATATATCCCATGCGTTTAAGGCCACTTCCATCGCACGCGGATCGGCGTTACCAATATCTTCTGTTGCAATAGCAAGTAAACGCCTTGCTACATACAAAGGGTCGCCACCACCGGCTAAAATTCGGCAATACCAATACAGTGCGCCGTCAGGGGAGCTACCCCGTACTGATTTATGAAAGGCTGATATTAAATCGTAAAACTCATCGCCGCCTTTATCGTATTTAGCTAAATGTGTAGGTAATACTTGGCTAAGTACGTGCTCGTCTACGTTGTATTGCCCGTTTTGCTCAGTTGTTAAGTCAACTGCTTGTTCAAGTAAATTAAGTACTTTACGCGCATCGCCGCCACTTGCTTGGCATAGTGCCTTTTTAGCATTCTCGGCAATAGTGATATGCTTTTGGTTTAATTGTTCGTCTTGTTTAAGTGCGCGCTCTATAACGGTGTATAAGTCGGTGTCGGCAAGCGATTTCAAAACATACACACGTGCACGCGACAATATAGCGTTATTCAGTGCAAACGAGGGATTTTCGGTGGTTGCACCTACAAATATAAAGGTGCCGTCTTCTATGTGCGGTAAAAACGCATCTTGCTGAGATTTATTAAAGCGGTGCACCTCGTCAACAAACATAAGGGTGCGTTGGCCACGGCTTTCTAGGTTGTCCCGCGCTTGCGTTACGCTGTCGCGTATATCTTTTACGCCTGCGGTTACCGCCGACATTTGAATTAGTGAGGCATCAGCGTGGTTGGCAATTATTTGCGCAAGCGTTGTTTTACCAACACCAGGCGGGCCCCATAAAATTAAACTATGGCAGCGCCCCGCTACAATGGCTTGATGCAGTGGTTTATCACCGCTTAATAAGTGCTGCTGACCAATGTATTCATCAAGCGTTGTAGGGCGCATACGCGCGGCAAGTGGCCGTACATCGGGCCCAAAGTTAAAACCTAAATTACTCACCGTTACTCTGATCGTCTATTTCAACACCTTCAGGAGGCATAAATTCAAAAGTGCTTTTATCAAGCTGCGTATTAACTTGTGCATTGTTAAACGTAAATGACGATAGCTGCCCTGAGTTGTCAGTAACTACTAGTTTAGCAAGGCCTTGCTCGTTACCTGCAAACGCTATATCAAGTTGTTCTACTTGGCTTTCTACGCCTTTATTTGGCGTTACGCTAAAACCTGTATTTGTTGCAAGTACGCTATATTTTTCCCACTGTGCTGGGTCTTTTGATGTAAGTAGCACAAATGGTGTTGAATCAATTAGGCTGCTGGTTTTCATAATCGTTACTTGCTCAGCAAAGCTGTCGAAGTAATATGTTTTATCACCGTTTGATACAAATAACGTATCGTCTGGGCTTGTTTGCTGCCAGCGAATCATCATAGGCTGTTGAAGGGCTATTGTGCCCTCGCCTTGCATAACTGCTTGGCCTTCTTTGTCTGTTACTTTTTGTGCAAACTGCGCTTTGAAACTTTTTAAAGTGGCAAGTCTATCTTGTAATGCTTGGCTGTCGTCAGCAAAACTTGGTGCGGCAAATACGCTGCCTAACACTAATAATAAGGCGTTAAATTTTTTCATTAATTTGCTCCATTAGGTACTAATACATCGCGAGCGCCGTTATGGCCTGGTGAACTCACGATACCCGATGTTTCCATTTGCTCTACTAAACGTGCTGCGCGGTTATAGCCAACACGTAATTTACGTTGCACTGACGATACCGATACTTTGCCAGTTTCTATTACAAACGATACCGCTTCGTCGTATAACGGATCGTTTTCTTCGTCTGCATTTTCGCTTGCTTCGCCTGGCAATAAAATATCTTCGCTGGCATCGCCATTTAATATTTCATCAATATAATTTGGCTTAGCACGTGCTTTCCAATCGTTTACTACAGCGTGTACTTCATGGTCGTCTACAAACGCACCGTGTACACGTTCTGGTACACTAGTGCCTGGCGGTAAATAAAGCATGTCGCCCATACCCAGTAGATTTTCAGCGCCTTGTTGGTCAAGTATTGTGCGCGAATCTATTTTGCTTGATACCTGAAACGCCATACGCGTTGGTATATTTGCTTTAATTAAACCTGTAATTACATCAACCGATGGGCGCTGCGTAGCAAGCACTAAGTGAATACCTGCCGCACGTGCTTTTTGGGCAATACGTGCAATTAGCTCTTCTACTTTTTTACCTACAATCATCATCATGTCGGCAAATTCGTCTATTACTACAACAATACTTGGTAATTTACCTAGCTCATCTGGGCCTTCTTTCATGCCATCGGTGTCTTTGAATAATGGGTCTAGAATCGGGTAACCCGCTTCATTGGCATCAAGCACTTTTTGGTTGTAACCTTTTAAGTTACGCACACCCAAAGCTGACATTAATTTATAACGACGTTCCATTTCGCCTACACACCAACGCAGTGCGTTGGCGGCTTCTTTCATGTCGGTCACTACTTCACACAGTAAATGCGGAATGCCTTCGTATACTGAAAGCTCAAGCATTTTAGGGTCAATCATAATCATACGTACATCATCAGGACCCGATTTATACAGCAAGCTTACTATCATGACATTAACGCCCACTGATTTACCTGAACCGGTTGTACCGGCTACCAATAAGTGTGGCATTTTACCTAAATCAGCACATACCGGCTGACCAGCAATATCTTTACCTAGCACCATGGTAAGCGGGGATGGATTTTGCTCAAATTTAGGCGCGTTTATTACTTCAGACAAACGTACTATTTCGCGGTGTTTATTAGGAAGCTCAATACCTACGTACGTTTTACCTGGTATAACTTCTACAACACGCACACTAATTGCCGAAAGCGAGCGGGCTAAATCTTTTGCTAAACCTGTAATTTTAGATACTTTTATACCCGGTGCTAAATCGAGTTCAAAACGCGTAACAACAGGGCCTGGGTACACTGCTACAACCTTTGCCTGTACGTTAAAGTCGAGTAGTTTTGTCTCTACTAAGCGCGATACTGTATCGAGCTCTTCTTGCGAAATTGGGTTTTTGGCTTTATCTGGTCTGTCGAGTAAATCAAGCGACGGTAACGGCCCCGGAGGTGGCTCTTGTGTTAATAATTGCTCAAATTTTTCTTTAGCCGTTGGCGGCGGTTGATATGCAGGTTTTGGTTTAGGCATTGGCCTAGCTGGCGATACAACCGTAGTCACTGGTTTTTCAGGCTCTATTACGGGGCTTTGGTCCAGCGCATTTAATGCAGCTTCTGTATCCATTGGCTCGTCGTCTATGGCGCTAAAGCCAATTTCTTGATCGAGTATGTCGTCAAGTTCATCAAACGGCATAAAGTCGTCACTAATTTGTGGCTCGCTAAATGGTGTTTGTGGTTTATTAATTGCTTTTTGTTTATCTACTTTTTTAGATGATGTAGGCAGCTCTATTTGCTCTTTTATATCGTCTTCAAAATGGGCGTCTTCTTCATCGTGATTATTTACTTTGCCCGCAGCATGCTCTCGGTGCATCCAGCCTTTTGCGTACGATACAATAAAGCGATAAAACCTAACCATTAAATCGCCAAGGTAATCTACAAAATCAACCCACGATACACCCGTTAATAAGGTAAGCCCTGCAAAAAAGAAACACAGTAATAATATAGACGTGCCGGTAAAGTTAAACGCAGGCATCATCGCTGATGCAATAACATCGCCCACTACCCCACCAGATGAAAAATTATAAATATCGTCAAAATTAATACTACTAATAGCGGTAGCTGAGGTAATAAATAAAGCAAAACCAATAACACGCAGCGCTAAGGTGGTGTAATCAAGCTGTAAAATGCGGTGAGGTTGTTTAAATAACAAATAGCCAAATAGCTGAATGGCCGCAGGCACTAAGTAAGCCAACCAACCAAAGGTAAGTAATAAAATGTCGGCTATCCATGCACCGGCAGCTCCTGTAATGTTGCTTACTTCGCTAAAACTAGTTTGCGACCATGCAGCATCTGCTGGATCAAAGCTGATCAAGGCACATAAAATAAATATTGCCGTAAAGGTGCTGATAATCAGCCCTGTTTCTAATAGTCTTTGCACACCGTTTAGGCGCATAGTTCCCTATTCCTCTTTATTATTCTATTTTTATTCACACTTACTTAGCAGTGAAATACCTTAGCAGGAAATGCAATTTGTTGCACTTTATCTTAACCTTGATGGCCTGATTATGAACAAGTTTTTATAATTTGAGCTTATATAAGCAAATGGCACAAGCTAATATAAATAACCTTAAGTAATATAGGGGCGAATAATTACGCCTTCTTCACCTTTTACTTCTTCCATTACTACATAAGTTCGGCTTTCACTAACATTAGGCAATTTTAATAATATGTCGCCTAATACGCCACGGTATTCTGACATATCATTTACGCGCGTTTTAAGTAAAAAATCAAAATTACCCGATACCAAATGACATTCTATAATTTCTTCATGCTTTTTAACGGCCGCACTAAACTCATCAAATACGTCAGGAGAGGTTTTAGTAATTGTTACTTCTACATACACCGATAAACCTTGCCCAAGCTTAGCTGGATCGACAACTGCTTTATAGCCAAGTATGTAGCCTTCTCGTTCTAGCTTTTTCACTCGCTCCAGACAGGGCGTGGCGCTTAGGCCAACTCGTCTGGCCAGTTCAACATTTGACAAGCGCCCATCGTGTTGTAATTCCATTAAAATTTTACGGTCAATTCTATCTAACAATTGATGCATAGTACCAACTAGTTTTTTATACTGTTTATTTTTATTATATAGATGATAACACTAGATTTGACTTTAAAAAAGGTGAGACACACGGGCTTATGATGAATATAATAGTGGAAAATGTTAATCCGTTCTTAATAAGGCAAATGATATGATTATTGGTGTTCCTAAAGAAATTAAAAACCATGAATACCGTGTAGGTATGGTTCCTGCAAGTGTTCGTGAATTAGTAAACCACGGTCACCAAGTGATTGTAGAAACTGATGCAGGCATGGGTATTGGTTTTACTAACGAAGATTACACGCTAGCGGGTGCTGAAATTTTAGCAACTGCTGCTGACGTTTTCGCTAAAGCAGACATGATTGTAAAAGTAAAAGAGCCACAAGCTGTTGAGCGTGCAATGCTACGTGAAGACCAAATTCTTTTCACTTACTTACACCTTGCACCTGATCTTCCACAAACTGAAGACCTTGTAAAAAGTAAAGCTATTTGTATTGCATACGAAACTGTAACTGACTCTCGCGGTGGTTTACCGCTTCTAGCTCCTATGAGCGAAGTTGCTGGTCGTATGTCTATTCAAGCTGGTGCACAAGCGCTTGAAAAATCTAACCACGGTCGTGGCATGCTACTAGGTGGCGTACCAGGCGTTGAAGCTGCTAAAGTTGTTGTTATTGGTGGCGGCATGGTTGGTCGTAGCGCAGCTCAAATGGCTGTTGGCCTTGGTGCTGAAGTTGTAGTGCTTGATCGTAACATCGACGTATTACGTGCACTAGATGCGCAATTTGGTAATAAAGTAAAAGCTATTTACTCAACTGCTGATGCACTAGAAAAACACGTACTAGAAGCTGACTTAGTAATTGGTGGCGTACTAATCCCAGGTGCAGCTGCACCTAAATTAGTAACTGCTGCGCACATTAAAGCAATGAAACCTGGTTCTGCAATTGTTGACGTTGCAATCGACCAAGGTGGCTGTATTGCTACTTCTAAAGCAACGACGCATGCTGATCCTACTTTCATCGTTGATGAAGTTGTTCACTACTGTGTTGCTAACATGCCAGGTGCTGTTCCACGTACATCTACGTTTGCACTTAACAATGCAACATTGCCTTTCATCATTAACCTTGCAAACAAAGGTTATAAAAAGGCATTACTAGATGACGCTCACTTCTTAAAAGGCTTAAATGTAATTAAAGGCCAAGTAACTTACAAAGAAGTAGCTGAAGCGTTCAACATGGAATATGTTGACCCACGCACAGCGGTAGAAAACGCATAATTTAGCGTTTTGTAGTTAGGTTATTATTTAGTAATGTAGCGACCTAACTACAACCCATAAAAAAAGCAGCTAATTAGCTGCTTTTTTTTGTATTTAAATTTCAGATTTATATAAACTGGTTTAAATAAAATGGTTTAGATAAAACGCTTAATTATAAAATCTACTTTTACGCGCTTAGCTTGGCCAAGTAGTTTTTTAACTGGCTGCGGATAATCATCCATCGTCTCTAAATCATCTGGGCCTGTTAAACGTCGGCAGTGTTGTAAAATTTCCTGCTTTTCGTTATCAATAGCATCCATAATTGTTTGCTCTGGATCTTCTATTAAAATACCGTTTTCGATATCAAGACCCCATGCACGCGGATTTAAGTTATGCCCGCTCAGTAAATGCTTTGTTCTATCTGAACATATACCTTTTAAATGAAACGAATTACTTCCATCTTTCCACAGATACACATTTAAATTACCGTTATCGATATGGCGCTTTTGCGTTTTTACAAACTTATGCAAAATAGTTTCGTACAAATAAGGTAATGCCCCTATTTTACTAAACGGCTCGCTTGGCGGTAAATAAAAGTCATTTGCTGTTTTATCCCCTACTACAATAGTCACTTGCTTACCTTGCTTTAATAATCGGCGCAGTGATCGCATAAGCGGTGCCGGAAAATTAAAGTATGGCGTATACAACACAAGCTCTTGTTCTGTGGTATCAAATAACGCTTTTATTAGTCTGTTCAGTTCGTTGTTACGACGCCCGAGCCCTAAAAACAAGCGAATACCTAATGCTTTGGTATTTAGCTGCTCTGCTGCGTTATAACTTGCGACTTTTAAATCACGCATTAATTGCTTTTGATCAAGCTTAAAGTCGTGCAAACGCTTAAGCGGTCGAGTGTCTATGCGCGGTACAGCATCTGAACTAAGCAGCTTAGTCTCAATAAAATCAACCACCGAGTCACACAGCTCGCTCTGCGTTATTAAAAAATAACGATCGAGTCTGTAGCGTTCGCTGTATTGCAAGTACACGTTATTTAAGCTTGCGCCGCTGTAAAGTAAGGTGTCGTCAATTACAAAACCTTTTAAATGCAATACGCCAAATAATTCTTTAGCTTTTACAGGTACGCCATAAACTTGTACGTTCGATTTAAACTTTTCTAAATCGTCACAGTATAAACTTGCGTTGCCGTCTGACTTATCAGCGCCAATTAAACCACGTTGCGCACGATGAAAATCCACCAGCACTTTTACTTCAAGTGCGGGGTTTGCCAATGACACACGATGCAGCGCTTCTAAAATTTCGCGACCTGCTTCGTCATCTTGTAAATACAACGCCGTAATATAAATTCGTTTTTTTGCGTTAGCTATCAAACGTAGCAATTGCGTTCGGTAATCTTGCGCATTGGTTAAGACGTTAACGTCTTTTGAAGTCAACCCGAATGCGGGTTTTTCCTGCCAAAATAACATAGTTGCCTATTTGCTTAGGTCACATAATCTATCAGTGACAAATAAAATTAGGTAAAACATAACAAAAAAAATCAAAGGGGTCATGAATTAACGCTGTTTTATTGCCTGTTAGTCTATTTATTGAGCTACTTTGGCATATTAGCTGTAAAAGCATAGAGCTCTAGTACACAATACTGCACAGCTTTTCGATTTGAGAAAAAAAATAATCGCGGATTTTGTTTACATCTGCCTTGTTTTTCTTAGAATCAAGCGCATTAATGAGCATATTGAACACAGTATTAAACGTTTAGGAAAAATAATGACTGAAGCAAAACATTGTAAGCTACTAATTTTAGGCTCTGGCCCAGCTGGTTATACTGCCGCAGTATATGCAGCACGTGCAAATTTAAACCCTGTTTTAATTACAGGCATTCAACAAGGTGGCCAATTAACAACCACCACTGAAGTTGAAAACTGGCCTGGTGATGCACACGGTTTAACAGGTCCTGCGTTAATGGATCGTATGAAGGAGCACGCTGAGCGCTTTGAAACTGAAATCATATTCGATCACATCAATAAAGTAGATGTATCTAAGCGCCCTTTCACACTAACAGGCGATCAAGGTACTTACACATGTGATGCGTTAATTATTGCAACAGGTGCTTCTGCTAAATACTTAGGCCTAGAGTCTGAAACTAATTTCCAAGGCCGTGGTGTTTCGGCGTGTGCTACCTGTGACGGCTTTTTCTATAAAGGTCAAAAAGTAGCGGTTGTTGGTGGTGGTAATACAGCGGTTGAAGAAGCGCTTTACTTATCTAACATTGCTGACGAAGTACATGTTATTCATCGTCGTGACAGTTTCCGCAGTGAAAAGATACTTGCTGACCGCCTTGCTGAAAAAGCAGCAAACGGTAACGTTGTAATGCATTACAACCGCACGCTTGACGAAGTATTAGGCGATCAAATGGGCGTAACCGGTGTGCGCATTAAAGATGCACACTCTGGTGCAACTGAAGAACTTGATTTAGCCGGTGTATTTATTGCTATCGGTCACAAGCCAAATACAGATATGTTTGTTGGTCAACTAGAAATGAAAGATGGCTACTTAGTTGTAGAGTCTGGTCTTCACGGTAACGCGACTCAAACAAGCGTAGAAGGCGTTTTTGCTGCAGGTGATGTGTCAGACCACATTTACCGTCAAGCAATCACATCTGCGGGTACAGGCTGTATGGCTGCCCTTGATGCAGAGCGTTTCTTAGATAATTTATAAGCAATTAAATAAATTATTATAGGGCTGATTATTCAGCCCTTTTTTTATGTCTAAAATATAGTTACACTTTTACGATCAATTATAAAATAAGTACTGTATGAGAAATCAGCTATACCAATTAAGTGAAACCGATATAGCATTCCCCAATCCGGAATACGCATTAGAATCCCCTGATGGCTTACTGGCAATTGGCGGAGATTTGAGTTTACCTCGCCTAAGTAATGCCTACAAAAGCGGAATATTCCCTTGGTTTAGCGAAGATGAGCCTATTATGTGGTGGTCGCCTAGCGAGCGAGGCATTTTTGAGCTTAATGATTTTCATATAAGTAAGAGCCTGCGTAAGCATTTAAAAAAGCATCCTGTAAGAGTAACCATTAATAATGCCTTCGAAGAGGTGATAGAAGCCTGTCGCGATCAACGCCTTGATACCGATGGCACCTGGATCACCTCTGACATGCTCGACGCTTACGTTAATGCACACAAAGCTGGCATTGCACATAGTTTAGAAGTGTGGAGTAACGGGGAGCTTGCAGGTGGCTTATACGGCATTATGCAAAATGGTGTTTTTTGTGGTGAGTCAATGTTTCATCATCAAACCAATTGCTCCAAGCTTGCTATGTGGGCACTTGTAAATTGGCTTAAACGCCATAATGCGCACTTTATTGATTGCCAGTTAGAAAACCCTTATTTAATGACCCTGGGTGCACAAGTAATCCCCCGTTCCACATTTTTGACTAAACTAAAAGCTGCACATAACTATACTGTTAACCCTATTATGTGGGAGCCACAAGAACTTGACGCAATCTATGAATGAACAACTTCCTGCACGTGTTGGTTTAACCCAAGAGTTTGACTGTAGCTATTTACCCAACAGACAAGAACAACTTTTAGTTATTCTTGATCCCAGTTGCTACAGCACCGACAAATTTGAGTCTTTATTAGGTTTAGGATTTCGTCGCAGTGGTAATCAAATATACCGTCCGCACTGTCCAATATGCAGCGCATGTAGTTCTGTACGTGTATTAGCACAAGACTTTATGCCCTCAAAATCGCAAAAACGTAAACTAAACAAAGCAAAAACACAGTTTGAGGTAAAATATTCAACGCAAGAGCGACCTGAGTACTATCCGCTTTATAGCAAGTACATAACGATGCGTCATCAGGATGGAAGTATGTATCCTCCTGAAAAAGAACAGTTTCAAAGTTTTTTGCTTTGCAGTTGGCTTAAGATCACATTTATTGAACTGTGGCACCAAGATACTTTAGTCGCAGTTGCTGTAACCGATTGTATGAATAGCGCTATTTCTGCAATTTACACCTTTTTTGACCCCGACTTTGAACACTATAGTTTAGGCTCTGTGATGATATTAGAGCAGCTAAAGTTTGCTAAAGAACAAAATAAACAATACGTGTACTTGGGCTATCAAATTGATGAATGCGACAAAATGAAGTACAAAACTCAGTTTTTACCTGCTCAAAAACAGCTCAATGATGAGTGGGTGGCTATTTAATTTGCAAATATAGCCCCTGCGCCTTTACTTATTGGAGTATTTTGGGCAAAATCTGCAGCGTTTAACTATTAAAGAGGTGTTACGCTAAACATGGCGAAAGAAGACGTAATCGAAATGCAAGGGACTGTCCTTGATACTTTACCAAATACAATGTTCCGAGTTGAGCTAGAAAATGGTCACGTAGTTGTGGCTCATATTTCAGGCAAAATGCGCAAAAACTATATCCGTATTTTAACCGGCGATAAAGTAACGGTAGAAATGACTCCTTACGATTTATCAAAGGGTCGTATCGTATTCCGTGCTCGCTAAGTAAGTGCGTAAACGAGATTTAGTTTTTGGCTAGTATTTAACTAGCTTTAAGCGTTTATTAAATGTAATTGATAGACATTGACTAGCAATTACATTTAATAAACAAAAAGCCCAGTTTTTACTGGGTTTTTTGTTGCCTATAAAAAGGGCAAAAAAATGGCCCGCTATTTTGTAGCGGGCCATTTTATTTAACTAAATTATTTAATTAACGTTTAAGCTGGTGTTAAATTACTCTCGTAATCAAAGCGAATCTTCTTATCTTTAACCGATACTTTAACCGTACCGCCATCAACAAGTTCACCAAATAATATTTCGTTCGCTAATTGCTTTTTAAGCTCTTCTTGAATAACACGTGCCATTGGACGTGCACCCATCGCTTTATCGTAGCCCTTATCTGCCAACCACTCACGTGCTTTAGACGTAAGCTCAAGGTTAACTGATTTTTTATCAAGCTGCGCTTGCAGTTCCACAATAAATTTATCAACCACCAGTAAAATAACTTCACGTTCAAGGTGATTAAACCAAATGATGTTATCTAAACGGTTTCTAAATTCAGGCGAGAATACTTTATTAATTTCGCCCATTGCATCATGTGTATGGTCTTGCTCTGTAAAACCAATCGACTTACGTGTAGTTTCTTGTACACCCGCATTGGTCGTCATTACAACCACTACATTTCTAAAATCAGCTTTACGACCATTGTTATCGGTTAACGTACCGTGATCCATAACCTGTAGCAAAATGTTGTAAATATCTGGATGCGCTTTCTCAATCTCATCTAAAAGTACAACCGCATGTGGGTTTTTAATAACGGCTTCTGTTAATAAACCACCTTGCTCAAAACCAACATACCCTGGTGGTGCACCAATTAGTCGGCTGATTGCGTGGCGCTCTACATACTCCGACATATCAAAACGAATAAACTCAACACCCATGCATTTAGCCAGTTGCTTAGTTACTTCTGTTTTACCCACACCGGTAGGCCCTGCAAACAAGAACGAACCTACAGGTTTTTCTTCGCTCGATAAACCAGAGCGAGATAAACGAATCGCTGATGTAAGCGCGTCAATAGATTGATCTTGCCCAAACACGAGCATTTTAAGGTTACGGTCTAGGTTTTTAAGCGTTTCTTTATCTGTTGACGAGACGCTTTGCGCAGGAATACGTGCCATTTTAGATATAATTAGTTCTATATCTGCCACACCAATGGTTTTTTTACGTTTAGAGCTAGGTTGCAGGCGCTGACTTGCACCGGCTTCATCAATTACATCTATTGCTTTATCTGGCAAGTGACGCTCATTAATGTATTTAGCACTCAGTTCTGCAGCTGCTTTTAATGCTTTTTGAGTGTAACGAATACCATGGTGCTCTTCGTAACGCTCTTTTAAGCCGTTTAATATTTTAGTGGTATCGGCAACACTTGGCTCAAGTACATCAATTTTTTGAAAGCGACGAACTAATGCACGGTCTTTCTCAAAAATATTTTTATACTCATTGTAAGTGGTTGAACCCATACAACGTAGCTTACCACTTGAAAGGAGTGGTTTAAGCAGGTTTGATGCGTCCATAACACCACCAGACGCCGCGCCGGCACCGATTATGGTATGTATCTCATCAATAAATAAAATAGAGCCTGGCTCAGCTTGCAGCTCTTTAAGTAAGCTTTTAAAGCGCTTTTCAAAGTCGCCGCGGTATTTAGTACCCGCAAGCAATGCTCCCATATCTAGCGAGTACACAACAGCGTCTGCGATTACTTCTGGTACTTGCTTATTAACAATGCGATACGCTAAGCCTTCAGCAATTGCTGTTTTACCAACGCCCGCTTCACCAACAAGTAATGGATTATTCTTTTTACGACGACACAATACTTGTACCGTGCGCTCTACTTCGCTGTCGCGCCCGATCAGTGGGTCAATGTTACCTTCACTTGCTTGAACGTTTAAGTTAGTTGTAAAGCTGTCTAGCTTGCTTGCTTCTTCATTTTGAACTTCTTGCACTTCATCATGAATATCGTCGCTGTCGTTGCCTAAATCATCATCTGCTTTAGAAATACCGTGCGAAATAAAGTTAACGATATCTAAACGCGATACGTCATTCTTTTTGAGTAAATAAACCGCTTGGCTTTCTTGCTCAGAAAAAATAGCAACTAGCACATTCACGCCAGTAACTTCATTTTTACCTGACGATTGCACATGAAATACAGCGCGTTGTAATACACGTTGAAAACCAAGTGTTGGCTGAGTTTCACGTTCTTCTTCTAAATCAGGAATGACAGGTGTTGTTTCGTCAATAAATTCTAATAATTCGGTTTTTAAACCAGAAATATTAACACCACACGCGTTTAGGGCTTCTCCTGCAGAAGGATTATCTAACAGCGCAAGTAAAAGGTGCTCTACGGTCATAAACTCATGACGGCGAGTGCGCGCTTCACGAAACGCGGCATTTAATGTGAGTTCTAAGTCTTTGTTTAGCATTGGCAACCCCTTACTGAGATAATAATTTATACCACAACAATCGGATGTTTGATCACCCTAATTGGTATTTATACCAATTGTATTAAATTGGTATTATTCCTGCTCACAACTACAAAGCAGTGGATGCTCGTTATCACGCGCGTAGCGGTTAACTTGTTCAGCTTTGGTGTGGGCTACGTCAGCGCTGTAAACACCGCATATACCCTTACCTTTTTCATGAACCTGAAGCATCACGTCGGTTGCTCTATCGCTATCCATATTAAAAAACGTCGTTAAAACTTCTATTACAAAGTCCATCGGCGTGTAGTCGTCGTTATTTAAAACAACTTTATATTTTCGCGGCGGCTGTAGCTTTTGCTTTTCACTGTCGCGAACTGTGTCGATAACACCTGAATCTTTCATACCACTCATAATTAAATATAGTCTTGTCTTTGTAACTCAAGCAAACTTGAATAAAAAATAAATAAAATGTTAAAAAAATAACTCAAAACACTTGACTGGTTGGCTAAATAAACTACAGTCAAACGTAGATTGATTAAACCTTAGTCAGTCTAGCAAATAATACAATTTAGAATAACTAAATTAGTCAACTTATTGAAGGATGTAGAAGTATGGCTTGCGGTAAAGTTAAATGGTTCAACAACGCTAAAGGTTTTGGTTTCATCGTGGAAGACGGCTGCGAGAATGATATTTTCGCTCATTACTCAACAATTGTAATGGACGGTTATAAAACGCTTAAAGCTGGTCAAGATGTAACATTCGAATTAGAACAAGGACCTAAAGGTCTACACGCTAAAAATATTGCCCCAGATGGTGACATTATTGAGTGACTATTGTTTTGTTCGACTAAAGCGAGTGACCTTTTAAGATCCTCGCTTAATTCCTTAAGCACACTAACTTATCTCTTCTCCTCTATTTATTGCCTCTTTTCATCCAAATTCAACCCTTTTCCTTGAATTTATTTTATATACCCCAATGTTCTAAGAGTTGATTGTTTAACTGCTTATTGGGCATGCTCAAACTCTAGCCCTTTTTATTTAAGCTTGTTACACTCTTGGTGCTAAAAATTGCGTATTAACGCAGCAACTAATCCAACTTGTCGCCTATTCTATATGTACTAGGCTAAAGGCTGATTTATTTTTGTTAATTTTTTAGCTATAAATACAATTCCAGTTCGTCAGGTGTGACTATTCTGCTTTTATAAAAGAGCAACGCTGAGTACCAACACCTAACAAACTATTCATTACGAGCGTATGTATTCATTAACTTGTTTAATAATATGCACTCACTCATTAGTAATGATTTTCTTTGCATTGTTGAATAAGACCTTATCGGTCTACTATCTAGGAATGATGATGACATCAAAAATTATCTATACAAAAACGGACGAAGCTCCGGCACTAGCAACTTACTCGTTGCTACCGATCATCCAAGCATATACAAATGCGGCCGGTGTTGAAGTTGAAACTCGCGATATCTCATTAGCAGGTCGTGTAATTGCTAGCTTCCCTGATTATTTAACACAAGAACAACGCATTGGTGATGCACTTGCTGAACTTGGCGAGCTTGCTAAAACACCAGAAGCAAACATCATCAAATTACCAAACATCAGTGCATCTGTACCACAGCTTCGCGCTGTAATTAAAGAGCTTCAAGCAAAAGGTTACGCTCTTCCAGAGTACCCTGTTGAACCTAAAAATGATGAAGAAAAAGCAATTCAAGCTGCTTACGACAAAATCAAAGGCAGTGCAGTAAACCCTGTACTACGTGAAGGTAACTCTGATCGTCGCGCACCAGGTTCTGTAAAAGAATATGCACGTAACAACCCACATTCAATGGGTGCGTGGAGCAAAGATTCAGAGTCTTATGTTGCAAGCATGAGCGAAGGCGATTTTTTCGGTTCAGAACAGTCAGTAACTGTTGATACGGCCACTGATGTACGTATTGAACATGTTGCAACTAACGGCGACATTTCTGTACTTAAACAAAGCACGCCTCTTTTAGCTGGCGAAGTTATTGATGCATCAAGCATCAGCGCTTCTAAGCTTCAAGCTTTCTTAGCTGCTGAAATTGACGCTGCTAAAGAAAAAGGTGTTTTATTCTCGCTTCACATGAAAGCGACAATGATGAAAGTATCTGATCCAATTATCTTTGGTCACGCTGTAAAAGTATTCTACAAAGATGTATTTGCTAAACACGGTGAGCTTTTTGAAGAGCTAGGTGTTGATGTAAATAATGGTTTAGGCGATGTATATTCTAAAATTCAAACATTAGATGATGCTAAGCGCGAAGAAATTGAAGCAGACATTCAAGCTGTTTACGCTAACCGCCCTGCTATTGCTATGGTTGACTCTGATAAAGGTATTACAAACCTACACGTACCAAGTGACGTGATTATCGATGCGTCTATGCCTGCTGCAATCCGTTCAAGCGGTCAAATGTGGAATAACGATGGTAAATTACAAGACACAAGCTTTGTAATTCCAGATCGTTGTTACTCAGGTATTTACCAAGCAACTATTGATTTTTGTAAAGTAAATGGCGCGTTTGATCCAACAACTATGGGTAGCGTTCCAAACGTTGGCCTTATGGCTCAAAAAGCTGAAGAATACGGTTCACACGATAAAACGTTTGAAGCTAAAGCAGATGGTTCTATCCGTGTTGTTGATGCAAATGGTAATACATTACTTGAGCACAGTGTTGAGCAAGGCGATATTTGGCGCATGTGTCAGGTTAAAGACGCACCAATCCAAGATTGGGTTAAGCTTGCAGTAAATCGTGCACGTGCAACAGGCGTTCCTGCTATTTTCTGGTTAGATGAAAATCGTTCGCACGATGCTGAGCTAATCAAAAAAGTAAACAAATACCTACCAGATCACGATACAGCTGGCCTAGATATTCAAATTTTAGCACCGCTTGAAGCAACATTGTTCTCATTAGCGCGTATTAAAGAAGGTAAAGATACTATTTCTGTAACAGGTAACGTATTACGTGATTACCTTACAGATTTATTCCCAATTTTAGAGCTAGGTACGAGTGCTAAAATGCTTTCAATTGTTCCTCTTATGAACGGTGGCGGCTTATTTGAAACTGGCGCGGGTGGTTCTGCACCTAAGCATGTTCAACAATTCGAAAAAGAAAACCACTTACGTTGGGATTCTTTAGGTGAATTTTTAGCACTTGCTGCATCGCTTGAGCACCTAAGCGTAACTACGGGTAACAACAAAGCACAAGTACTGGCTGATACGCTAGATAAAGCGACAGGCACTTTCTTAGCAGAAAACAAGTCTCCTTCACGTAAAGTGAAAGAAATTGATAACCGTGGTTCTCATTTCTTCCTATCTTTATTCTGGGCACAAGAACTTGCTAAGCAAAATGATGACAGTGAACTTAAAGCACAGTTTACTCAAATTGCTAGCGACCTTGAGTCTAATAAAGAGCAAATCGTAAGTGAACTTAACGATGCGCAAGGTCCTGCAGTTGATTTAGGCGGTTACTTCCAGCCTAACGATGATGCAGCCTTTAAAGCGATGCGTCCAAGCACTACATTTAACGATATTCTTGCTAAATTAGTATAAATATTGGTTTAAATTTAAAAGCCGCTTACTTGTAAAAGTAAGCGGCTTTTTTGTAACCATAAAAAAAGGCTGCAGTTGCAGCCTTTTCTTTTACCTAAATAAAAATAGTAGGCAATACTATTTTGTATAGGCGCGTGGCATTTTTGAATCAGTTGTATAACGGTCACGCAGTTTATCTTGGCGAGATTGTGTAGATACCTCAACGCCATTTATAAACATTTTGCTCACGTGGCTGCTTAGTTCAAACGGGTCATTACTCCACATTACTACATCAGCGGCTTTACCTACTTCAAGACTACCGGCATTGATACCAAATACATCTGCAACGTTTGATGTAACCGCTTTTAACGCACCTTCTTGGCTCATACCATACGATACAGCATTACCAGCATCAAAACGCAGCTGATAAATATTGTGGCTTNATCGCCACCTACCGTTAATAATACTTTAACCCCTGCTTTTTCAAGCACACCTGCATTATCTAAACTCGCATGAAGCGAATCAAAACTTGCTGGTAAGCTATCCATTGCACTAACGATCACTGGGATATTTGCTTTAGCAACTCGCTCTTTTACTACAACAGCGTCTTGTGCGCCATTAAGTACCAAGTTAATACCAAATTGCTCTTTTACTTTAATAAGCTCAATAATATCTGCCGCACGAGATACGCCAACCACTAATGGCATTTCGCCACTGAGTACTTTTGCCATTACTTTGTCTTCAGTACTTGGCTTGTCGTCATCTTTTTTAGCTTTTTTACCGGCTTTAGTTTTGTGCTCATCAAGCTTATTAATAAGTGTTTGCAAAGTAAAAGCACGAGAACCTTTACTACGCTCACCTAAGTAAACAATTAAAGCTGCTTGTTTTTGAATGTCGCTATCAAAACTACCACTTAAATCAACAACACTCGCAAGGCCCGAAAAGATACTATCACCACCATGAGGGGTAATTACATCGCGTGTTACACCGCCTTTACGAGCATAAGGAACTAAGCTTGAATGTGCGTTGTAAGCAAGGCTTACGTCAAAATCAATACCTGCTTTTTCTTCGCCTGCATCGCGAGAGCCTGCAACTGCACTTACTTCAACTAAACCAAGTTGATTAATACTTGCAATAAAGCCTGGGGTTACAATTTGGCCCTTTGCATCAATAATTTCATCTACTTTAATTTCAGTTGGGTTAATCGCTGTAATTTTACCATCTGTCATTACAATGCTTGCCGCTTCTAATACACCTTGATCAGAAGACGTATGCAATGTTGCATTAATAATTGCTAGCGATTGTGCGCTTACAGCACCAGATGCTAATAATCCTGCAGCAACCAGAGAAAGCGAAAACGAACGTGATAAATTTTTCATTCTGGGTGCTCCTTATTGTTGACCTAACATAAAATCACTTGTTGCTTGATACGCGCTGTCGTTTCTATCGTAAACTTTTGCACCATCAACAAACACTTGTTCAGCTTTAGCATAAACACTAAATGGGCTTTGATTCCAAATAACCACATCGCCCTGCTTACCCGCTTCTAGTGAACCTGTTTTGTCATCAATACCTAACGATTTAGCTGCGTTGGCCGTGATCCATTTAATAGCGTGTTGCTCAGAAATATCAAAACCGTTTTCGTTAGCACGGTACATAACCTTGCCAGCTTCTTGGTTTAAGCGCTGAATAGTAGTATCTGAATCTGAGTGAACAACCGCACACGAGTTTTTAACCGCATCAACAATAGCTACGTTTTCTTGAACCATGTCGTAGGCTTCCATTTTAAAACCCCACCAGTCTGGCCAAAGTGCAGCACACGAGCCATTCTCAGCAAGTAGGTCAGCAATTTTATATGCTTCTACACCGTGGTGAAAAGTACCCGCGTCGTAATTAAATTCTTTTGACAGGTCAATCATCATTGCCATTTCTTCAGCTTTATAACAATGATTATGGATACGTACTTCGCCCTCAAGCACACCGCGAAGTGTATCGTGTTTAATGTCACGTACTGGTGCTTCTGGGTTTAAACCGGCTTCATAATCGGCATCGTATTTATCCCACGCGCGTTTGTATTCAGCGGCTTCAGCCCACGCCATACNCCAGCCATATTACCCATACGGGTTGAAGGCAATACACCTTGACGACCATAAACACGTTTAGGGTTTTCACCACACGCCATTTTTAAACCGTATGGCGCATCAGGAAACTTCATACCTTGCATAGTATGTGCAGGGACGTTTTTAAGCGTAACGCCGCGTCCACCAAATAAATTAGCTGATCCTGGTAAAATTTGCAGAGAAGTAATGCCGCCTTCACGTGCACGATTAAAGCCTGGATCTTGTGGCCAAACAGAATGCTCAACCCACACTTCTGCAGTGTTAGGGCTTGTCATTTCGTTACCATCTTGATGCGACTCAACCGATGGGCTTGGGTAAGCGCCTAAATGTGAATGTACGTCGATAATACCTGGTGTTACCCATTTGCCTTGTGCATCAATTGTAATATCAGCAGTCGCAGTTAAGTCTTTACCGACTTGTTGTACTTTGCCGCCAACAAGTAATACATCAGCATCATCTAAACGCTCACCAGTACCTGTAAGTACTGTTGCATTTGTAATAAGTGTGCTTGATGTAGAAACGGGCTGATAAGTACTTGGATAAGGATTTTTGTTGATTGTTATTTTATCGTCTTGCGGGNTGCGGCAGCTAAGCCAACCGCTAATAAAGAAGGTGCAAATTTTTGCATGTTGTTTGGATCTCCTGTTTTTTTGCTACTTTAGCGAAAGCTAAGGAATAAAGCCAAAAAAACAGGTGAAAACGCAGTTAATTAAGATGAATTTCTGTGATTATTTCTTTATATAATTGTTATACAACTTTTCAAGCGCACCTTCGGTTGTAAGCGATGGATCTTTGCTAATAAAGTGCTTAACCGTACGCGTTACAAAATCAGAGTTTTGCTTATGTAGCTTAGAAAAATCTTTAATAAGTGTATTACCGTCTTTAGCTGCAGTTACTTTGTCATGTCGGTGGCGATACTGGCTCAACGCTTTATTAAAATCACCTTGGTAGTCTTCAACCAAAATTTTATAAAAGTCACTTTTTTGTACGTTTAAATCGTTAATGCAATAATTTAGCGCCTCTTTAAAGTCGGTAAATATCATGCCCTCTACATCAAACTCTTTCGTTTTTTCACGCACCGCGACTTTGGCATCTTCTGTGGCATAACTAAAACCCGTAAACGCTAAACGCTCAGCGGCTTCTTTTCCTAATTTCATACCCGCTGCAATACTATGCGCAAACTCATCGCTCATATCGCCAAGTTCGTTTTCTTCCCACATGTTATAAACACGCAGTGGTTTTGCATATTTGGTGGCAAGCTTTTTTTTCATTTTACTAAAGCGCTCATCAATCGTCATCAGCCTTTCGTTATGTAAAAGTGCATGGCACTCATAACAAGCCGCAATAGATATAAAGTCAGCCTCTTCACCTAAATCAACAATGCTTTGTAGCATATGCAGCGGCGGACAATGGTCGCGCTCTGTCGCTTCACAGCCACAATAAAAACACTGGTTAAAATGCTGCTGATCGCAAGCGTATGCTTGCTGATAATAACTGGCTAACGTTTTGCTCACCGTTGCTCCTAAAAAACACGACTAAATTATGGGGCGATAATAACAGCCTGAAAAAATATGTCAGCCGCAAAAAAGCATTTAATTTAATTATTTTACAGATATCACCTAACACAGAACAGCGCTTAAATAAGCCCTGCAATTAAACCAAACAAACCACCAAACACACCACCCCATACTACAAGCCAGCCTAGGTGCTCGCGGATCATGGTTTGAATAATCTCTTTAACCATTTTAGGGGTAAGCTCATCTAGGCGCTCATCAACTAATTTAAGTACTGTTTTATGTAAACTCTCAGCACTATTACCTTGTGAAAGCGTTTGGGTTACTAATGCTTTAAAGTCGTCAGTTTGAGAGATTTCACCAAGCGACAATTGCATTTTTTCAATAAACTTTTCACGCATTGGCTCTATTGCCGCTGTGCCGCCAAACATACCTAACATGCTACCAAACTGAGATTCTTCAATAACGATAAGTAAATTGTCGAATGCAGGGTTTAAATCGACATTACTAATTATTGGCTCAAAATCGATATTAGGCTGCGCTTTATTGAGTAAATTATTAATTTTTTGCTCTGAAAAAAACTCCGTTAATATTAAATTTCGTATAGCGACTTTAAAGCTTTCAAACTTAAGCGCTATAACGCCTGAGCCATATAAAAACGGGACTTTTTCGAATAACATATGAATAGCTAATAAATTAGTTACCGCGCCAGAAAGTGCAAATAAACCAACAGATAACACAATTGCTTGGTTAAACATAAAACCTACAACAACACATAAACCCGCTAGCAAATTGGTTATTAAACTTTTGTTCATTTTTACTCCATTACAGTCGTTGTAATTATTTATTTAAACCTAGCCGCCAATTTTACAACGATTAGATTGTTAAATTAATCTCTTTTTGCCATAGTTTAAGTATCTGTTTAAAAGGTGAACAATTATTATGTGGAAAACAGTAAATGAGCACATCAGCCAAGCTATTAATTTTGACTTTAAACACACCTATAAACGCCAATTACAAAGTACAAATACCGACAAACTATTTCATATTACCAATGGTACGCATAACTTCTTCGTTAAAATAGCATTAAAAAGCGAACTCGAGCGTTTAGAAAGTGAATTTATTGGCTTAAAGCTTTTGGCGCAAAATAGTAATTTTAAAGTCCCTGAATGTATTACAACCGGTGCAAATATAGAGTTTTCATTTATTGTTTTACAGTGGCTTATTTTAGATAAACAACCCCACAACACGTGGGCAACTATGGGAAGCAGCCTCGCTAAAATGCATCAAAAACACGACCAAGCCATGTTTGGCTTTGATGTAGACAATTACATAGCCACTACCATACAACCCAACCGATGGCACAAAAAATGGGATGTATTTTACGCCGAAGAACGTATAGGGTGGCAATTACAGCTACTCGCTGAAAAAGGCATTAACTTTATTGAACCCGAGCGCTTAATTAATGCCGTTAAAGAACAGCTGCACAGTCATCAAGTTGAGCCATCATTACTGCATGGCGATTTTTGGCGTGGAAATATGGGCTTTTTAAAAGCAGAGCCTACGGTATTTAACCCAGCTTGTTATTATGGTGATCGGGAAATAGATATTGCAATGAGCGAACTATTTGCGCCACTGCCAAAAGACTTTTATAGCGCCTATAACGCGCACTACCCGCTTTCTCAAAATTACGAAAAACGTAAGTTAATATACCAGCTATACCCTATTTTAAATCACGCTAACATCTTTGCCGGTCACTATCTTACTGAAGCTAAACAACATATAGAAAAGCTAGTATTTGAAGGTATAAAATAAGTGTCATAAGCTGCATTTCAGCACTATATTTAATGAGTAAGTAGACGTTCATCTGTAAGCGATTAAGTTGAACCTAACTTAATTATTTATAACTGGAGTGATTATGAAAGATTTTTTATCACAACGAATAACGTGCCCACACTGCGGACACCATATTCATTTAGACCTAGACGCTAGCAGCGGCGATCAAGACTATATAGAAGATTGCACTGCCTGCTGTAACCCAATTCATTTAAATATGCATATAGACCATGCTAACAATAAATTAGAGCTACACGTAGACAGTGATGACGAACAAATATTTTAACTTAAGCCTGATGGCGTAAGTAGTTTTCTACCGTATTTACAATAGTGTAAGTTTGCTGATCAACTTCAATATTAAACTTGTCACCCACTTGCGCTGCACCAATGTTTGTAATGGCGAGCGTTTCCGGAATTAGGTGTAACCAAAAACCTTGTTCATCAACTTCGCCCACGGTTAAGCTTGCGCCATTTATCGCAACAAACCCTTTATACAACACATACTTTTGCCATTTTTTTGGCAGGCTTAACTGAATTTTACAGTTATTCTCAAGCTTCACTATTTGAGAAATTTGTGACGTACAATGAATATGCCCAGACACTATATGCCCACCTAGCTCAGTACCAAACGTAACAGAGCGTTCGTAATTAACTAAACTACCTAGCTCAAGCAGCCCTAAATTAGTTAGCTTTAGAGTTTCGTCAATCACATCAAAATGAACTTGCGCCACCACATCGTGATTACTTAGCTCAACTTGCACAACTGTTAAACAACAGCCATTAATAGCAATGCTTGCGCCTAAATCTAAATGCTTAACGTACTCATCGCTTACCGATACAACTAAGCGTAAAACACCGTCTGTTTGAGTTTTTGAGACCACGGTAGCTTGCGTTTGCACTATTCCTGTAAACATAAAATCACTTTAAATTATTACAAAGTGCTAGTTTAACGTATCAACTCATAAAATCATTCACTACTGTGATTTTTATTTAAACCCCAATAGATTACAATTACGCCCTATTTTATCAACTAGCTGTTTTTATGACCTTTTGCAATTGGGAAGCCAAGCGTTTACTTTCCCTCGCTTTACCTGTTTTTTTAGCGCAAGTTACACTTATTTTAATGTCGGTAGTTGACACAATTATGGCAGGCCAAGTTAGTCCTACTGACTTAGCGGCACTTTCTATTGCAACAGGAATATGGAACCCATTATTACTTGGCCTTCAAGGTATTTTATTAGCGCTTACTGGTATTATTGCGCAGTTTTCGGGCAGTGATGACCATAAAGGCATTAGCCACTATTTTCAACAGGCGCTTTATTTGACCGCTATTTTGAGCTTTACAGGCTTTGGAATTGCCCATTTAGCAGATGCTATTATTTTTAAGCTCGATACAACGCCTGCTATTGCAAGCCTTGCTATTGACTACATCCACTTTGTGAAATGGGGTGTATTTGGATTTTTAATTTTTACGGTATACAGAAACGTTACCGAAGGCATGGGAATGACCAAGCCCGCGTTTTACATAAGCCTATTAGGTTTAGCTGTTAATATTCCGGTAAATTATATTTTCATAAATGGCTTATTTGGTTTTCCTGCTCATGGCGGCGCGGGCTGTGGTATTGCAACNCAGCCATTGTGTTAACTGTTATGGCAATAGCACAAGTCACTTACTGCCAAATAAGTAAAAAAGTAGATGCTAAAGGCCTGCTTTCATCATTCGAAAAACCTAATTTCACTACCATTGGTATTATTACTAAGTTAGGTATACCAATTTCACTCGCCACCTTTTTTGAAGTCACTTTATTTGCGTGTATACCGCTATTTATAGCGCATTTAGGTGCAGTAGCTATATCTGGACATCAAATAGCAGCCAGTGTAACTACATTGCTGTTTATGATGCCGCTGAGCCTATCAATCGCTATCAGCATTCGTATAGGTAACTTATACGGCCAAAAGAACATGACTCAATTAAAAGTTGCGGTTTCTACCAGCTATATTTTAGCCATTGCTGTGGCGTTATTTTTAGCGCTTATTACGTTCACCGGTCGTGATTTAATTAGCCAACTGTATACCGACAGCCCCGCTGTTATGGCATTGGCTTCATCAATTATGATTTTAGCGTGTATTTACCAATTACCTGATGCATTGCAAGTTGCAGCAAATGGCATACTTCGTGGGTTAAAATACACCACGCCTATATCGTATATAACGTTTATATCGTATTGGTTAATCGGCTTTTGTTTAGGTTACGTATTGGCAAGAACAGATATAATAGTGCCAGCTATGGGGCCGCACGGTTTCTGGGCTGGGATAATAGTGGGACTTAGTGTCGCTGCTATTTTATTAATGCTAACGGTAAAAAAACGTTTAAAATATGAATTTTTTAAAATTGATGCACTCAATCAAAACTAATAAACTCAGCCTTAAAACATTACCAGCTGCAATGTTGGTAATGTGTTTTTTAACGCTTACTGGCTGCAGCAAACCACAAAGTAGTATAAACGCTACTTATATTGAACGCTTAAGTAGCACAGTTGATACAAGCACCACAGAGCCTGCGCCACTCAAGCAACTCCCCTTACTGCAGCCTCCCCCAATAGCACAAAGCGACCTAACACTGAGTATTGTTGAGCTTGCAGGCATTAGCCAATGTAAGCTAAACGTGCTTATAAGTGAGCACAATAACCAATTAGGAAAAACCGCCAGCGCTGCTGGGCAATTAAAATATCAAATAAACTTTATTAAAAGTGCGCAGGTTTGCTTAAACAGCCTTGATAAAAATAGTCCTAGTTACACAAAAATACTCGCAGCCAAAAACTACAAACAAATACACCTAATGCACTCTTTTAACGCCATGTTATTTAAAGAACCAGAGCTTAATAAAACATGGCTGTTAACATCAAACGAGCTAAGTAACGAACCCGCTGGCTTCAGTGATACCTTGCAGGCGCTCAAACAACTTGTACTCATTAAGCAGCAAATAAACGCCAAAGAGTTTAGTGAAATTAATAGCGATTCTATTTTTAGTGCACTCGAGCAGCTTAATAAATTTCAATTTAACCAAGCACTCATTCAATCAGTCCGCAAGCAGGTAGTGTTAAATAACAACGCCACACAGTTAGTAAAAACACTAAACTTTAATACGTTGTGTCCTCAAGGTAAAAATAATAAAAATGCAAAAATCATAAGCAACGTATTCCAAAAGTTTTACCTAAAACAAATTCAGCCCTATCAAGCACAATTAACTGGTTATCTAGAGGCACTACAACCGCTTTATAATGAGCTTTGGTTTAACGAAAGTATCTCAAGTCCTCAAATTAATAACTTAGTCAAAACGGGCTCGACAAGTAACTTACTGAACTTACTAAAAAGCTCAGCTAAAAAACATGTGGTTTGGTGGCAAGGTTTTTATAAAACGTGCGAAATAAGCCCAATATGAATAAAAAAACGGCAAATAAACTCAAAAACAACAAACTTGCTTGATTCACCAACCGCCACGCTATATATTAGCCGCCGTTGTTAAGCAATTAACACCTACTTAAATAAAGTAATACGACTGTAGCTCAGTTGGTTAGAGCACTACCTTGACATGGTAGGGGTCGGTGGTTCGAATCCACTCAGTCGTACCAACATTTAAGTAAAATAAATAAAAGTACATCTGAAGGAAAAAGCACTACCTACTCTTGATCACCCGGTCCAAGGGTCAGTGGTTCGAATCCACTCAGTCGTACCAACATTTAAGAAAAAAGTATCACTGAAGGAAAAAGCACTACCTACTCTTGATCACCCGATCCAAGGTCAGTAGTTCGAATCCACTCAGTCGTACCAACATTTAAGAATCCTAAAAAAATTGTACGACCGTAGCTCAGCTGGTTAGAGCGCTACCTTGACATGGTAGAGGTCGGTGGTTCGAATCCACTCGGTCGTACCAATTAAACTCGATATTTCAAACAGTTAAATTACCTATTCAATTTACTCGTTTAATTTTTTGTTGAAATTTAAATTCTTGGTTTTTTTATTATTCTGTATTCAAAATTTAAAAATAACGAGAGCCAAGCCTCAAATGATCATCCTAAAAACTCCAGTTTTTATCGATTTGTGCCCAAGCGCCCAAACCACTTTTTTAGCTCTTTAATCTTCCTCAAAATTAGACCCCTACCCTTACTAATTCACAAACATCAAATCACAAATTCCAAACCAAAAATTTCAAATCAGGTGACCACTAACCTAATATTTTCAGTGTCATTTCATGAAATATTCTATGACCTCTATTCCATAAACTGCTTTTGTGACTTGTTTAGACATCTGTGCCCACACAAGGCACAAATTCACTAATTAGTTGTACGCGGCGATATAACTTCAATAATATGAGCATTATAATAAGTATAATTGCCTTGATTAGGTGCAATTAGCCTAATTCACCTTAATCTGCATTTAGTTTATATTTAATCAACTCAACAGCATCACTAAGCAAGCTAAACCGAGACAAACAATCACTCTAAAGCTTTACCAAGAGCATGGTATGGGAGCGCTGTTTTTATAAAGGTATGTTTCATTTGTGCGCCGGTTTAAAGCGCTTAAGATTGCAAACCCACGACTAAATAAAAAGTTTATTGAAGAACATTTTTAAACTAATTTTATAAGGTAGCTATGTAAAGCCGAGTAGCAGAAAATTAGCTGCTTAGCAGCCAAAGGTTAACTATAAAGGCCAGCATTCGATTAACTTGATGAGGATGCTAATACTGAACGGTATAATAACACTGCTCTATACAGACCGGTAAGTAACATCATTTTGATAATACCGATGATTAGTAAAACCAAACAACCAAGTTATTATGGTTGTATTATGATTAAAAGTCTCACAGCAAAAATAAATGCAGATGTTAGCCTAACCTCTACTTTTTGTGTAATTAAAACTGGGAAGATGATTTTCAATTATATTTTGGTACTTGGAATTAATAAAACAAACGCCAAAACTATCGCTATAGTTTTAGCGCTTATTAAAAAAAATCATACTTACCCTTTCATTTGTTCAAGCTCTTTGCCTTTGGTTTCGTGTAAAAACTTAAATACAAATATAACTGAAACAAACGCGCAAAATGCGTAAAAACCATACGCATCTGCTAAACCTATACCGGTGAGCATAACAGGGAACGACCAGGTAATTAAAAAGTTAGCTATCCACTGGGCAAAGCCAGTAACTGCAAGGCCTGAACCGCGAATTTGGTTAGGGAACATTTCGCCTAACATAACCCACATTACAGGGCCCCACGATAGGTTAAAAAAGAACACATACGCATTAGCGGCTATTAAAGCAACTATGCCCTGCTCTCCTAGTTCTAAGTTACCTGTTGAGCCAATATCTGCATTTAAAAAGGCATAAACAATAACCGAAAGCGTCACCGTCATACCAATTGAGCCGGTTAACAAAAAAGGTTTTCTGCCAATTTTGTCTATAAAATACATGGTAATAAACACCGCTAGAATACTTACAAAGCCGCTTATTATATTAATAAGTAACGCGTCAGATTCAGTAAAACCGGCTGCTTGCCAAAGTACCGCGCCGTAGTAAAAAACAACGTTAATGCCGACTAATTGCTGAAATGTAGCTAAGCCAATTCCTATCCAAACAATGGGGCGTAAACGTTTTTTAGGTTTATCAATAAGATCAGATAATTTAGGTTGGTGTTTATCGCCAGCAAGCGACTCTGCTATTTCATTTAATTTAAGAGCGGCAGTTTCATCGCCATATAATGACGATAAAACACGTGCAGCAGCGTCTTTTTTACCAGCCATAATTAAGTATCGAGGGCTTTCGGGGATAAAAAATAAAGCGATTAAAAACAAGCATGCAGGTAATAACTCAACCCAAAACATCCAACGCCATGTTTCAAAGTCGAGCCAAAATAACGCCGTAGAACCGCCAGCCGTATTTGCTAAAAAGTAGTTACTTACAAATGCGCTAAACAAACCAAAAATTATAGCCACTTGTTGCAGTGTAGAGAGCGTTCCTCTGTATCGTGCGGGGGCAATTTCGCTAATATAAGCTGGGGTCATAACCGATGCAGCCCCTACCGCTAAGCCGCCTAAAATTCGATAAATCACAAATTCAAACGATGTGACTGACACACCCGAACCCCAAGCACTTATAATAAATAAGGCTGCAGCAAAAAGTAAAATTGGACGTCGTCCAAATTTATCAGCTAATCGACCTGCGCAAAATGCACCAATTGCACAACCAATTAGCATGCTCGAAACGTTAAACCCCGTACCCGCACTACTGGAGCCAAACGCTGTTTGGAGTCCATCAACCGTGCCGTTAATTACACCGCTGTCAAAACCAAATAAAAAACCGCCAATGGTCGCAACAAAGCAAACCAGTACTATTAAAAGTACATTTTCTTTCTCGTTCATAAGTATCCATATTGTGTGTGTTGTTATTTTATATAGATTTTGAAGCTCAAAAGTATGTGCGTATTCACTTATTTAGTTATTTTTATTGGTTGAGCTTGATTCTCTTTCTATTAATTCAAAATCTAAAATATGTCTTAAGTCTAAGCTTTTTACATTGCTTAAATCGTTATACTGACCCGATGCAAGTAAAGTAATGGCAAGCTCAGCCATTTCATTAATGGGCTGTTTTACCGTAGAAATATTTGGCCAAACTATGGTTGCAAGTTGCGTGTCATCAAAGCCAACTACCGACAGTTCGCTTGGAATATTAATACCTTGTTTTTGAGCTATTGAGATTACAGCGGCTNCTGCCATATCATCGTTAGCTGCAAAAATAGCTGTTGGTTTATCATCAAGCGAAAGTAATTTTATTGCCGCTTCCATGCCCGATTGATAAGTAAAACTGCCCTGCTCTATATACTCAGGTGGCGTTATTATTTTATTAGAGCGCAGCGCATCTAAATAACCTTGGTAACGCAAACGGCTAACACCTTGTTTAGTGTCGCCAATAATATGTGCAATTTTGCTATGCCCTTGATTTATTAAATGCTCTGTAACATCAAACGCCGCTTGGTAATCGTCCATGCATATATAAGGGGAGCGATTTAATTTTGTATCTGGCGTTATTCTTACAAATGGTACTTGTGCTTTAGTAAGCACATCTAAAACCTGTTCGTTGTCGCACATAGGAGGCAGTAAAATCATGCCATCAACCTGTGTAACATCAATAAGTTGCTTTACCGATTCAATTGTTTTGTCAATATCGCTATGCGCTTCGTCAACAACAAGGTGGTAGCCCAGTGCGCGGCATTTTTTAAGCGCTGCCAATAAAAATTGGCTTATGTAAGAGTCACTTGGGTTATCGTATAAAAGCCCTAAAAAGAATGACTTAGTACTAGCAAGGCGCCTAGCAGACACATTTGGCCTGTAATTTAATTGCTCAACAACAGCCATTACTTTTTCGCGGGTTTTGTCGCTTACTTTTTTGTCTTGGTTGAGCACGCGCGAAACTGTCATCATTGATACACCAGCCTGCTCGGCTACATCTTGTATTCTTGCTCTTTTAGGATCGGCCATTACTGTTATTACCTACTCACAATCAGTGGATTGTTATAATTAACTTTCTTAATTTTCATTATACATAATTGTAAAGCTTGATATTGTTTACAGCGCGTTTTAAATGATTACTTATTGACAAAGTCTTATACTACACCGAAAATGTTAGCGCTAACAACAAATTTATAGTATTCACACCTAATAATATAAAAAACTTAAAAAGGCCTATATTATGAGCATGCTGCAAAACCCAATTCTAAGAGGCTTTAACCCAGACCCAAACATTGTCAGAGTTAATAACGACTACTACATAGCCACCTCAACTTTTGAATGGTTTGGCGGTGTACAAATTCACCACTCTACCGATTTAGTTAATTGGCGAGTTATAGGTCAAGCGCTTAATACCGTAGAGCAACTTGATATGCGAGGAGTACCCGACTCTTGCGGTGTATGGGCACCGCAACTTAGCTACAACAATGGGCGTTTTTATTTGGTGTATACCAATGTAAAAAGCTTTGATGGCCCATGGAAAGACACGCCAAATTCTTTTGTATCAACCACTGATATTACCGGCAACTGGTCACAAGCGACTTACTTAAATTCTAGCGGTTTTGATCCGTCTATTTTTCACGATGATGACGGTAAAAGTTATTTGTTAAACATGCTGGTTGATCACCGCAACAACACACTCTTTGGTGGAATAGTAATGCAAGAGCTTTGCCTAAAAACCAATAAGTTAATAGGCGATGTTAAACCTATATTTGCAGGCACAGAGCTTGGTTGCACTGAAGGCCCGCATATTTTAAAACGCGGCGATTACTACTATTTAATTACCGCTGAAGGTGGCACAGGGTATGAACACTGCATTAGTATTGCGCGCTCTAAAAACGTATTTGGCCCTTACCAAGTACACCCATACAACCCCGTTATTACAGCAGCCCACGAGCCGAGTAATGCGCTACAAAAATGTGGCCATGGAGATTTTTTTCAAACACAAACCGGTGATTGGTACACGGTATTTTTAACATCAAGGCCACTGTCTGAGCGTGGCTGCTGCATTACAGGGCGTGAAACAGGGATTGAGCAAATAATCTGGAAAGACGATGGCTGGCCTTATGCAAAACACACAAATAAAGCCCCGAGAATACACGTACCCGTTGAGGGCTTAACGCCAAATCCACAGCCTCAACCCTCAACACATATTGATTTTAGTAACGATGGGCTTACTGTTGATTTTCAGTCATTACGCATACCTATGTGCAAAAATTGGGTGTATAAAAACACTCAAAAAGCATCGCTTACCCTAGTAGGTAAAGAGTCTTTAAGCTCATTGCATCAGCAAAGTTTTATTGCCAGGCGTGTACAGGCTCATCATACTGTTAGCAGCACATGCGTTGATTTTGCGCCGAGCAGTTTTCAGCAAATGGCGGGGCTAGTATGTTATTACAACACCGCGCATTACTACTATTTGCATATAAGCGGCGGCGATATAGGCGATGAAACCACACCGCGTTATTTAAATATAATAAGCTGCGATAAATACCAAACAAGTACGCCTGTTGCACCGCTTTTGCTTAAAACAAACAAACCTGTTTACTTAAAAGCTGATTTTAATGGCGCGCAGCTACAGTTTTATTATGCTACCGAGAAAAACTGCTGGATAAAGTTTGGTCCAGTGCTCGATGGCAGCATTTTATCTGATGATTACGTGCAGCAATCACCACAAGGGTATCGCCCGTGTTTTACCGGTGCTTTTGTTGGTATGGCGTGCCAAGACTTATCGGGGCAAAATAAAGAAGCTCACTATTCATTTTTTAATTATGACGAACCTAGCGGCGAATAAATCGCCGCCAGTTAAGTTTATTAGCTGATTTAGAGCTGATATAAAACCATTTAAAAGCTCATTCAAAGCTCTATTAAATCAGGGCTTTAATACGCTCCATTTGCGATTGTAAAAGTAAACTTTGAGAGTGGCTCATAATGTCACTCTCTCGTTTATTTTCGCTCAGTAAGCGCCCTACTTCTTGGGCTTCAAAACTGTAACCTTGTGACTGCCTGCCATCTTCAAAACGCTCAATTAAATCATCAAGCTCATACAAAGAGCACTCGTAAGCCCTAAATGCATCGGGTATTTTTATATAGCCTTTGTCACCAATTATATACGCACCATTCCCTAACCGGCATTGAAATGACGTTGCTAAGCTCACCATTACATCGCCACAATTAGCAGTAATAAGTACATCGTCTTCCACGCCTTTGTAGCGAATATTTGCTCTTACGTGTAAGTTTTCAAGGTCGTTATTTAAAAAGTAATTGGCAATGGCAAGCGGATAAATTCCCATATCAAGTAAACAACCGCCCGCTAAATCTGGGTTGTATTCGCGCCCGTCGGGGTTAAAAGGCACAGGATAGCCAAAGTCAGCTTTAACATGTTTAATATTACCAATTCGCCCTTGCTCTACCCATTTTTTTGCTTTTTGTATTGCAGGTAAAAAGTACGTCCACATGGCTTCCATTAAAAATACGTCATGCTTTTTAGCCAGTAAAGACAACTGCTTACACTCTTCTACCGAAACCGTAATAGGCTTTTCGCACAATACATGTTTGCCTGCTTTAATAGCATCACTGGCATTTTTAAAGTGAAAGTTATGCGGGGTCGCAATGTAAACTACATCAACGTTTTTATCGTCAAATAATGCTTGATACCCTTCGTAGGCATTTGCCGCGCCATACTTACTCGCAAAAGCGCTTGCATCTTCCCCACTTCTTGCTGCAACCGCGTACGCAACACCATTATTGGTATGTGCTAAGTCTTCACAAAATTGTGCAGCAATTCGGCCACAACCAACAATACCCCAGTTTATTTTTTTCATAGTGTTTCCTTATGATCTTAAAAAGAAATTTAAGTGAACTCCAACAACCAAGCAATAAACTTGCAAATTAATTGTTAAACATAGTTTAAAACTAGCTTGACTTAACAATATCAAATCATTAATGTTAGCGCTAACACTAAAACAACATTAAGTATCACATTTATGTTCCTTGGTATCGATTTAGGCACTTCAGGTGTAAAAGTAATTATTTTAGACGAGAAAGACCAATTGCTTGCTCAAGCAAGTGGATCTTTAAGCGTTTCACGCCCAGCACCACTTTTTTCTGAGCAAAACCCTACAGACTGGTGGCTTGCTACATGTAGTGCAATCGAGGATCTTAAAAATACTCACCCTGCATTACTAAAATCGGTAAAGGCTGTGGGCCTTTCTGGGCAAATGCATGGCGCTACGCTGCTTGATAAAAACAATAATATTATTCGCCCAGCCATTTTATGGAACGACGGGCGTAGTGCTGCACAATGTGTAGAGCTTGAAAAACGCGAACCAAATTCTCGTAATATTACCGGCAACATAGCAATGCCTGGTTTTACTGCACCTAAATTGGTGTGGGTAAAAGAGTTTGAGCCAGAAAATTTTGCAAAAGTAGCCAAAGTATTATTACCAAAAGACTACCTACGCTTTTTAATGACCGGCGATTTTGCATCAGATATGTCTGACTCTGCAGGCACATTATGGCTAGACGTAGAAAAAAGAGCATGGTCGCAAAAAATGCTTAGTGCTTGCGACTTAACAGAGCAACACATGCCTACTCTTTTTGAAGGCACACAAATTACAGGTAAATTAACAGCCCAAGTTGCTGCTAAATGGGGAATGGAACAAGTACCTGTTGTTGCAGGCGGTGNCGCTGCCGGTGTAGGCGTAGTAAAGCCAAAACAAGCGTTTTTATCATTAGGTACTTCGGGCGTTTACTTTGTTGCCAACGAAAAATACCTGCCTAACCCAGAAGGTGCTGTACATACTTTTTGTCATTGCATTGAAAACACCTGGCACCAAATGTCAGTGGTGTTAAGCGCAGCAAGCTGTTTAACCTGGGTCACTAAATTAACTGGTTTTGAAAACGAAAGTGCATTGCTTGAACAAGTAAGTAAATGCGACTTTAGCAAACCAAGCTCAGTGATATTTTTGCCTTATTTAACTGGCGAACGTACGCCGCATAATAACCCCGATGCCAAAGGCGTGTTTTTTGGTTTAGACAGTGATACCGATGCAGCAGCCCTTGGCCGCGCAGTACTCGAGGGCGTTGCTTTTGCCTTTGCCGATGGCCAACAAGTACTGCTTGATGCCGGCGCACAAATTGACGATGTAACCGTTATTGGTGGTGGCGCTAAAAGCCCACTGTGGGGAACAATCATCGCAAGCGTACTTAACCGCCCCCTAATTTACCGAGAAGGCTCAGAAGTTGGTCCCGCATTTGGCGCTGCAAGACTTGCCCGAATAGCAGTAACACAACTCTCTGCACAACAAGTGTGTGTTAACGGCAAAGTAACGCAAACCATTGAGCCAGACCCAATCATGCAAGACTTTTACGCACAGCAATACACAACATACAAAGCACTTTATCAAAGTGTAAAAACATACTTTTAATACACTATTATAAAATTAATGGAGCACAATATGAGCGAGCAATTTTTTACAAACGTTGAAAAAATTAAATTTGAGGGTGAAAACTCTAAAAACCCATTTGCATTTCGTTACTACGACGAAAACCAAGTAGTGCTTGGCAAAACAATGAAAGAGCACCTTCGTTTTGCAGCTTGTTACTGGCATAACTTTTGTTCTACAGGGTTTGATATTTTTGGTGAAGGTACGTTTGACCGTCCTTGGATCCAACCTGTGGGCAACCAATTAGAACTTGCTGAACAAAAAGTAAAAGTAGCCTTTGAATTTTATGAAAAATTAGGCGTTCCTTACTTTTGTTTTCATGATGTTGATATTGCACCTGAAGGCAAAACACTACAAGAAAGCCACGATAACGTAACGCATATCGCTAACATTATCGAAAAAGAAATGCAGCGCACAGGTGTAAAACTACTGTGGGGTACTGCTAACTTATTTTCAAATCAACGTTTTTGTGCCGGTGGTGCAACAAACCCTAATCCTAATACGTATGCATATGCAGCAGCACAAGTTAAACATGCAATGGAAATAACGCATCGTTTAGGCGGCGAAAACTACGTACTTTGGGGTGGTCGTGAAGGTTACGACACGCTACTAAATACAGACCTTGCACAAGAAAGCGAACAGTACGCACGCTTTTTAAAAATGGTTGTAGAGCACAAGAAAAAAATTGGTTTTAAAGGTACATTATTAATTGAGCCAAAACCACAAGAGCCGACTAAGCACCAGTACGATTACGATACAGCAACAGTTGCAGGCTTTTTGTATAAGCACGGCTTACAAGACGAAATTAAAGTAAACATTGAAGCAAACCACGCAACACTTGCGGGTCATAGTTTCCATCACGAAATTGCAGTTGCTTGCGCAGAAGGCATTATGGGTAGTATTGATGCTAACCGCGGCGACATGCAAAACGGTTGGGATACAGACCAATTTCCTAACGATGTAGCTGAGTGCACACTTGTTGTTTATGAAATTTTAAAAATGGGTGGCTTTACAACGGGCGGCTTTAACTTTGACACTAAACTTCGTCGTCAATCGTGTGAACGCGATGACTTATTCATTGGTCACATTGGCGGTATGGATACGATGGCTAAAGCATTACTCAATGCAGCAGCAATGATTGAAGGTGGCGAGCTGTCTGACTTTGTTGAAAAACGTTACGCAGGCTGGAAAGAAGACCTAGGTCAAAGCATTCTAAATGGTGAGCAATCACTTGAGAGCCTTTCAGCCTTAGTACACGAGAACAACATCGATCCTAAGCAAGTTTCTGGTCGCCAAGAACTGCTTGAGAATATTGTTAACCGCTACGTATAAGGACATCGCCTCGGTTTTAAAGCCGAGGCGTACATCATTATGAACTTGTTAGAACAACTCAAAAAAGTAACCACGGTCGTTGCCGACAGTGGCGATGTAGAGTCAATCAAAGCTCTACAACCGGTTGATGCAACAACCAACCCTTCGTTAATTTTACAAGCTGCAAAATTACCTCAGTATAAACATTTAATTAGTGATGCTATAAGCAAAGCTGGCAACGACGTTGACGCTATTTGCGACCAACTTATTGTTAACTTTGGCTGTGAAATACTAAAGGTAATACCTGGGCGTATATCAAGCGAAGTAGATGCGCGTTTATCGTTTGACACCAAAGCAAGTATTGCCAAAGGGCGTAAGCTTATTTCGCTTTACGAGCAAGCGGGTATTTCAAAAGACCGCGTACTTATTAAACTTGCTTCAACATGGGAAGGCATTAAAGCCGCCGAACAGTTAGAAAAAGAAGGTATTAAGTGTAACTTAACCCTGCTTTTTTCGATGGCTCAAGCCATTGCATGCGCACAAGCTAACGTAACGCTTATATCTCCGTTTGTTGGGCGTATTCTTGATTGGTACAAAGCCCGCGATAATAAAGAATACACTCCAAGCGAAGATCCTGGTGTGCAGTCGGTTACAGGTATTTATCAGTACTACAAAAAGTACGATTATAAAACCGTGGTAATGGGCGCAAGCTTTAGAAACACTGAAGAAATAATCGAACTTGCTGGCTGCGATTTACTGACTATCTCGCCATCATTACTCAATGATTTACAAAGTCAAGAAGGTACTCTGGTTACTAAGCTTGACGCTGCAAATATTGCCAAAGCACCGCAAAGTGACATAACCCCACTCACCCACGAGCAATTTTTATGGCAGCACAACGAAGATGCAATGGCCAGCGAAAAGCTCGGTGAAGGTATTCGTAACTTTGCCAAAGATCAGCGTATTTTGGCTAAATTGGTTGAAGACTTACTAAACTAATTTCCCTCAAGCCTGCCATATTATGTGCAGGCTTTTTTAATTTTATTTGAGGTAATACATGACTCAGCTTTCTTCTCGTGCGCCTTTTGCAAATGCTATTCGCGCACTTAGCATGGATGCGGTACAGCAAGCAAATTCAGGGCATCCGGGCGCACCTATGGGTATGGCCGATATAGCCGAAGTACTGTGGAACGATTTTTTAAACCATAATCCAAACGATCCAAATTGGGCAAACCGAGACCGCTTTGTACTCAGTAACGGTCACGGATCTATGCTTATTTATTCTTTATTGCATTTAAGCGGGTACGAACTACCACTAAGCGAGCTTAAACAATTTAGACAAATGCATTCAAAAACCCCAGGACACCCTGAATACGGTTATACCCCAGGTGTTGAAACAACCACAGGCCCGCTTGGCGCAGGTTTATCAAATGCCGTAGGTATGGCCATTGCCGAAAAAGCCCTCGCCGCGCAATTTAACAAAGAGAGTTTTGATATTGTAGATCATTACACTTACTGTTTTATGGGTGATGGCTGTTTAATGGAAGGCATATCGCACGAAGCATGTTCGCTTGCAGGCACACTAGGCTTGGGTAAACTTATTGCTTTTTGGGACGATAACGGTATATCTATCGACGGACACGTTGAGGGCTGGTTTACCGACGACACCGCTAAACGCTTTGAAGCGTACGGCTGGCATTTAATAAAAGATATAGACGGCCACGACCCAGAACAAATTGCCAGCGCCATTGCACAAGCAAAACAAGTGAGCGACAAACCTACTCTACTTTGTTGTAAAACCGTGATTGGTTTTGGCTCGCCAAATAAATCAGGCTCGCACGATTGCCACGGTTCGCCATTAGGTGATGACGAAATAACTGCGGCGCGCAAATTTTTAAACCTCCCAAATAAAGCATTTAGTATTAGTGATGATATTTACGCCCATTGGGACGCCAAACAAAGCGGTGATAAAAAACAAAAACAATGGCAACAACTTTTTAGCGACTACACCAAAAGCCACCCAGAGCTTGCCAAAGAATTTGAACGCCGCGTAATTAAACGCACCTTGCCTGAAAGTTTTAAAGCTATTGCAAACGACTACATTGCACAGTGCAACAAAGACGCTGCCAACATTGCAAGCCGAAAAGCCTCGCAAAATACCATTGAAGCCTTTGCCCCGCACTTACCAGAGTTATTGGGTGGCTCTGCCGATTTAGCCGGTTCTAATTTAACGCTATGGTCTGGCTCTAAAGGCATAAGCGCAGATGACGCCAGCGGTAATTACCTATTTTATGGCGTGCGCGAGTTCGGTATGAGCGGCATTATGAATGGCATATCACTGCACAGTGGTTTTATTAATTACGGCGCTACATTTTTAATGTTTATGGAATATGCCCGTAACGCAGTCAGAATGTCGGCACTTATGGGTATTCAAAATATATTTGTGTATACCCACGACTCTATAGGCCAAGGTGAAGACGGTCCAACTCACCAACCTATTGAGCAACTAGCCAACCTACGTATGACCCCAAACCTAGTCACATGGCGCCCGTGTGATGCAGTAGAAACTGCAGTATCGTGGAAAAACGCGATACAAAATCAGCAGCAACCTACTGCGCTTATTTTTAGTCGCCAAGGGCTCAACCACCAGCCACGCAGCGCACAGCAAATTAGCGATATAGAAAAAGGCGGCTACATTCTTAGCGATAGCAGTAAAACGCCTGAGCTTATTTTAATTGCAACGGGTTCTGAAGTTGATTTAGCAATGCAAGCCGCAAAAGAGCTGACAGCACAAGGTGTTGCAGTGCGTGTGGTATCAATGCCAAGCACCACATTGTTTGACCTGCAATCAGACGATTACAAGCAAAGTGTATTGCCAAACTCGGTAGCAAACCGTATTGCAATTGAAGCATCACACCAAGATTACTGGCTAAAATATGTAGGCTTACAAGGCAAAGTAATTGGTATGAGCACTTTTGGTGAGTCGGCGCCAGGTAACGTGTTATTAGAGCATTTTGGCTTTACCACCAAAAATGTAGTGAGCACCGCGCAGGCGTTAATTAAAGCCAACGCTTAATATATTTAGTACGCGTAATGCGCTAAATAATCCAAACTTTATCCAATTAATGCGCTAAGCCTCCCAAAGCTCGGCGCATTTTTACAATTAACCAACAAAGGTGAACTATGAAATACTTACTGTTAATTATGCTTTTTAGTGCGAGTACTAGTTTTAACGCATGGGCAAATGACGAGCAAAATGATGAACTAATGCTAACGATTTTTTTAAAACACGACCAATCAAAAAATCTCTCTGAAATAAAAGAAATACTCAATAACGCTAACTTTTACAAACATTTTCCGCCAGAGGGCGCAACGGTAGAATCTTGGAAAGTAATGATGGGCATAGGGCAAGTAGTCACTTTGCGCTTTCCGGCAGCGTTGTTACCTAAAGTAAACTTATCGATTGAACGTTATGGTTGGAAAGCTTACAGCACTGAGTTTTACCCAACTTACGATCTGTACCCAATCGTAAAAGAAGAAATTAAAAAAGCTAGAACGAACAATTAAAAGAGTAACCACAATGACAACTTCACTTATTCAATACACACTAAGTAATGAGGTAAACGACACTATTTCTATTATTAACTACGGTGCCCGGCTTACCAGCTGGGTTACCCATATTGATAATAAAAAACGAAATATTGTACTTGGCTATTCTAATATTAATGATTATTTAAACGACACGTTTTACTTAGGCGCTATAGCCGGCCCTTATGCAAACAGGCTAAGTAACGCCCGAATAAACATTGATGATAAAGCCTATGCACTTAATAAAAACGAAGGAGTAAACCAACTTCACGGCGGCCAAAAAGCATTAAGCGACTTGTTTTGGCAGCTCGATTATCATCACAAAAATGCAATAAGTTTAAGTATTACCCTACCCGATGGATACAACGGCTACCCAGGTAAAACTACATTTAACGTGCTGTATACCTTTACCACTAACAGTAAAAGCCACAGTAATCTTGATATTAAATTTACAATTACCAGTAATAAAAAAACCATTGCAGGGCCAACAGCGCACCCGTATTTTAATTTAAATGGCATTACTAACAGCGCACAAGGGCATGCATTAAAACTGGCCGGCGCGTATTATACCCCCGTAGATACAAACGCCATTCCCACAGGTTTAATAACGCCTGTAGCAAATACCACTTTTGACTACACAAATGCGCGGGTGCTTAATAAAACCGATAAGCTCGATCATAACTTTGTAACCGAACAAACACTTAACCTGCAAACCAATAAGCAACACGCAGAGCTTACAAGCGCCGATACAAAACTAGTGCTGAGTGTATTCTCTAACTACCCTGCCATTCAGGTTTATACAGGGCAGCATTTAAAAACTCCGTTTAATGCATACGACGGTATATGCCTAGAACCCCAATTTTTCCCCGACAGCCCTAATAACCCACACTTCCCATTTAGCTATTTAACACCACAAGTGCCTTTGCAAACGCATATTAGTTACTGCTTAACTAACTTGAAATCTTAATAATAAACCTATCAAAAATAGCTATTTTAAGCGCTTAAAACCAAAAAAGGATCGCTATTAAGCGATCCTTTGCGGGAGGTTAAATGTTTAGTGCGATTATAAATCGCTTACAAAGCTTTTAAGTTTTAACTCACGGTCAATTAATAATGGGTAATCGGTGCGCCCTTGCATTGGCCAATCGTTGCGCCAAGTACGTGCATCGCTTATACCCCAAAAAGTAACACGGCTTACTTTATCGTCATGTTTTTTAAGTATGTTAAACACGGCTTTGTAGCGCTCGCCTAACTGGGTGTTTACTTCACTAGGTAAACCATTCGGGTATGGGTTAAAGCGCTCTTGTAGCGCAATATCTAACGAAATGTCAGCGCCTTGCTCTTCACCTTCAGGGAACGGTAATACCGAAATATCAAGCTCGGTTATCATCACATCAATGCCAGTGGCTGCGTATGCCAAAATAGAGTCTTCCATTAACGAAAGCTCTGGGTTATCAAGCGAGTAATGCGCTTGCATACCAATACCATCAATTTGAATACCTTTGCTTTGCAAATTTTTAATAAGCGCAATTGCACCGGCTCTTTTTTCTGGCTTATACAAGTTGTAATCGTTGTAATATAACTTGGCATTAGGTGCTGCCTGTTTAGCGTATTTAAACGCGTATTCTATAAAGTCGTCACCAATAATGGTGCTCCATTTAGATTCGCGCAGTGTGCCGTCTTCGTTAAGTGCTTCGTTTACCACGTCCCATGCAAAAATGCGGTTTTTATAGCGCCCTGCAACAGCATTAATATGGTTTTGCATACGCTTAAGTAATGCATCGCGGGTAAGCGGCTCGCCTTGGTCGTCTTCAAAAACCCAGTCAGGGGTTTGCGAATGCCACACTAATGTGTGCCCAACTAACTCTTGGTTGTTCTCTTGTGCGTACTCAACTAGCGCATCAGCAGCTTCAAAGTCATACGTTTCTAGCTCTGGGTGTATACGCTCCCACTTCATTGAGTTTTCTGGCGTAAAGGTATTAAATTGCGCTTTAGCCACATTTAAATCTTCAGGCAAAGCCTCTAATATTTGGTCGCGGCTAATCGCTGTACCTATTTTAAAGTGGTCTTTAAATTGCGCTTTAAGCGTTAATTGCTCCGGCGCTTTTTGTGATTTTAATGTCGGTTTACTTTGCTCTGCTGAGTCATTACAGCCAAGTGCAAGGCTCGACATTCCTAATAAAATAGCAATCGTAAGTTTATTTTTATGCATGATGTACCTGTTGTGTGTTTTTAGTGTGCAACGTAAACTTAACACCATATAGTCCTTTTGACAACAACGTTTTATTAAAATAGACTGAACAAAAATAACACAGCATACATTTCTTAATTACACACCTAACTAGTAAATAAATTGGCAAGGACACACATGAAAAACACAACAAACACCTTATCACTAACAGCCGCAGCCATTTTTGCATTACCTGTCAGCGCAGCAGATAAATCCACACTACTTACATCAGCTATTGTAAGTCAAAAAGACGCGCACATTACTCACTACGAAGGCGGTGATTTTCATACCTACTTTTACGGCGATACACCACTCACCAAAGGCGCTATTACGGGCGTTGCGGTTATTAAACCTAATAACGAAATACATCCTGCCCACCAGCATCCCGATGAAGAATACCTAATGATTCTCGAGGGCTCTGGCACGTGGACGCTTAATGGCAAAAGCCAGCCAGCGCATACTGGAGATATTTTATTTGCAGCCCCTAACGACGTACACGGCATTTATAACAACGGCGATGTGCCACTTAAGTTTGTAGTCGTGAGGTATCAGGCTAAGTAGTTTTGGGTCGCGAGATTAGGAAGCTTACTTAATAGAAAGGATTATATTGAATAATTAATTAAGTTAGCTTAGCTTGTATAAAAAATAAGGAAATTACTCATGTCTGACTACCATAAACAAATCCATACTCTTTTCTCAGATGACTCCTTCCCTCCTATGATTATTTTTTCCGGTAAATGGGGGGCTGGTAAGACATATTACGTAACAGAGCATTTAATTGAAGATCTAAAAAACGTCTATAGCTATAACGTTACATATATTTCCACTATGGGAATTTCATCACTTGATGATTTTAAGGATCTAATTGTTTCTAAAAGATATCTTGAAAAAAAACATGATTCAAATGGAGTATCTAAATTAATAGAACTATTTGGTTCCATAGAAAAAAACTCTCTAGGCAATAACGCAATTACTAGCGTACTAAAAGGATCGACCGGTGCTATAAAACATTATATGTTAAAGAATATATCTAATGAGCTTTTTATTATCGATGACATTGAGCGTATCGAAGATTGTAAGCTGAAAAAGAATATAATTGGGGAATGCCTGAGACTTACTGAGAACAATAATAAATTTTTATTTGTCACTGTTGATGATGAGTTAAAGCTTGATAAATCTTTTACCGAAAAAGTATTTTCTGACTCTATAATATTTAGCTTAAATAGCTTTGATATTTTTTCTATTTTTAAGCCGAAATTTGTTCATTTAACTGATTCACAAAATCATATTGAAGAGTTTATAAATAAGCATGAGCTATATAATCTTAGAGTTCTCAATAGAACATTTAAAAGACTTGAAGCACTTTTAAAATATGTAAATGAACTAGAAGACGTTAACTATGAATTACTTAAAGGTAAAATAATTAATGATGGTTTACACATATCTAAGATGTATTACATTGAAAACAGAACAGTTAATGAAATAATAAGTACAGATGAAGATAAAAAAGAAAAGATAAAATTAAAAATTAGAGGCTCGTTGACACTAAATGAATTATTTGTACGATACATCATTGGTCGACACTTAAGTGTTACTGATGTTTTTAATGTAGATGAACTCCCTAAAAAAAAATCACTTTTAGATACTCTATTATTTGAGCAGCCTTTTAGCTTAAGCGACTCTGAATTCATTCGAGGTGTATCTGAACTTAAATATTACATACTAACCGAAATAAATGTAGAAATTAGGAAGTTTTTCGAATGTTGCTTCTACCATGAGTATCTTGTCGACAATAGTTATATCCCAAAAGATGAGAGCATTATATTTGATACAATAAGAATATTAGCTGATCAAAAGACTTTCATAAACTACCGCAGCAATAGAAGTTTATCAATATCCAACCCCAAATATAAAGATATAGCTGATGAATATATAGAGAAGTTAGATATAGAAACTGCTGGTAAAGAAATAAGTGATTTATATGAGTCATTGCAAGTGTCATTTAAAAGATCAATGCTTTATATGGGAAACAATTATAAGACAAGACCTATTCTCAATAAATTTACAGTTACCCAATGGAAATCTCTTATAAAAGGTTGGACGTTTAATGAAATTGGCTATTTCTCTGACTACCTTTTTGAAAGGTATAGAACATTTAGTCATACATATAACTTCAGTGAAGAAAAGGAAACTTTAGAAAAACTTTTAAACTTTGTGAAGTTGGAACTAGCTAATCAACCAGTTTCGCCCAAAAAAGGAACTCTTAACAGACTAGAAAAAGCTCTTTATTTTTCTTTTAATAAATTAGATACCGATAACGTTTAGCTAAACCAAAATATTAATTCTTCTGCTGAATATAAAATACTTTTATAAAAAATTAACCCCCCCTCTAAAAAAATAGTCTGTATAAAAATACAGACTATTTAATCTGGGGTTAATTTCCTTTAGCTAGGTTTTTATTCGACCAAGGTTACCGATACATCATCCACATAAAAGTCAGCAGTGAGTTCACTTGACTCAACATAAAGTAAAGCGGCGCTTTCCTGCGTTGTAATTGAATGTGTGTAAGTGCCCGAAAGCTGTACCCAGTCACCCGTGTTAACGGTAGTAACGGGTGTAAGCTCAAGGTACTCGGTGCTAGTGTGCTCTATTTGTAGTGTGAGTTTTATATCTGGCGACACTGTTGTGCTGTCGTCAAATAACTTAACCCATGCAGATACGTTATAGGTTTTATCTACTGTAAATAAGCCTTTTACATCCTTTTGTATGCCATTCCACGTTTCAGTTCGCCCTTGTACTAAAGCGCTATTATTGCCATTGTGGGCTTGGGTTGTTTCAAGAGTTATGCTTGCACTGCCACGGGCTTGCCATGAATCTAGTCCGGCTTCAAAGTCGCCATTAGTTAGCAGCTCTGATGAAGGTGCTGGTTCAGCTACTTCAATTAGCTCTTTTAATGCATTAGCAAATCCCTGTAAGGCAGGCTTTGCAGTAAAGTCATTAAAAAATAACAGTGGCCATTCTGTTGTTGGCTCTGGCCAGTTTTGTAACCAGCTATCCTCGTCAATTACGCCCCAAATAGTTATGCCACCGCGTTGATCTTCAGGTACAGTTTCTAAGTATGTTTTAACAATATCGTAGTAGTACTGCTTTTGTTCGTCCGCTCTTTCACTGGTTAGGTAAGTTAGAGGAATGCCGCCTTCGTGGTTCATACGAACATCTAGCTCGGTAATTTTTACTTTGATTTTAGGGCGAATATCGACCACTTTTTGAAGATGTGTCTGAATGGTTGAAATATCAGGGCTGTTAAGTGAAATATGAGATTGAAACCCTATACCATCAATAGGCACGCCATTGGTTTGAAAGTCGTTAACCATATTGATAACAGCATCTAATTTATCTGCATTCCAAATCAGGTTGTAATCGTTATAGTATAAGTCGGCATCAGGATCGGCCGCTCTTGCTGCTTTATAGGATAACGACAAAAATTCAGCACCTATATTTTCAAACCACACAGATTCGTCAGCGCTGTCGTTTGTGGTTTTTTCACCACGGTATTTACCATTTTCCATAAACGCTTCGTTAACTACATCCCAGCTAACTACCGTATCGTTATCACCTTCTTCTTCAAAATGAGTGGCAACTTGAGTGATATGATTTTCCATCATGGTTATCCAAGCGCTTTTATCACCTTGAAAACTTTGCATCCAAGGTGCAATTTGCGAGTGCCAAACAAAAACATGGCCATGTACCGTGAGTGAGTTGTCTTTGGCGTAGTTAACTAGCTCATCAGAATCATCGTAAAAAAATTCACCTTGGGTTGGTTGTAAATAGGTAGGCTTCATAATGTTTTCAGCAGAGAGTTGATTAAAGTGTTGTTCAATAATCGTTTTAATCTCTGGTCTGTCTATTATGCTGTTACCAAATCCACCCGCAGGAACAGCTACACCAATATTAAAATTAGGTGCTAATGCTTTTAAACTTTGTGCTGTCACTTCGCTGTATTGAACATCGGGTATTTCTTCTGCTGGTACATCGTCTAAAATAAAGCCTGAAAATTCGTCAATATATATAGATTTGTTAATGTTTTCTTCTTTTGAAAAGTGAATTGCTAATCTAACTAATGAGTCAGCTTCGGCAGTTGCTGCTGTTAATGTAATTTTTTGCCACTCGCCTGTGAGTGTTTCTTTTACCAGGCTAAGTTGACCGTAATCTGGTGCGGGCGTTTGAATCCAAAAATCGGCACTGGTTCCCTCTTCACCTTTGGCCCAAACACTAAACTCGTAATTTTTACCTCCAGTGATAGGAATGTCTTCATAAGCTATTTCAATTCCCCAAGGGTTGTCACCCAATGTATTAACAATAACCTCAGCTGCTTTGGTGCCTTTGTAAGTATTAACGCCTTCTTGCGATTCAATTACCTCTATAGTAGAAGCAGCGCTTGATTCTTGATCTGGTCTAAATACCCAATTTCCGACAGGCGTTGTTTGCCCTGTAGTGTCTTCTTCAAACCCACCATTTGTTATTTCAGCTGCTATTGGCGCTTCAGGCGCTGGAGTATCAGGGGCTACTACTTCCGGTATAGGTTCAGGCACCGGTGTATCTTTACTATTCCCCCCGCACGCCATTAATAGTGATACTAAGGTCACTAATCCGGTGTTACGAAAAATCGATTTATTCATTTTTATTCCTTAGACTAAAGCAATAAATGAGTCGTTTTTAAACTAGGTGCAGTAAAAGCCATTTGAGTGAATAAAATATGATAAGAGTATTTCTACTGCATTATCAAAATCTATTATTCAACATGACTATAACTAATTAGAAAAACAAACAGTCATTTATATTTATTATTTTAATATCTCTTCAAACGTTAATATTTACCTTGTACAAGGGTACAAATATAAACTTAAAATCATTGAGTTATAGTTAAGGTTTAAATTAAAATTTATTGTTTTATATCGTGTGTGTGAATATGCAATCATAAAATTAACCTAAAACCAACATTGTTATAGTCTATTTAACAATAAGGATCAAGGCTAAAATTTGACCCGTTTCTTATTAAGTATGCTTTGAGTTTGATTTGAGCCTGATAAAAATAATTAAATAGAAGGTGTAAGTGATACTTGTGCTTGTATTACTTAGGTAAGATCAAGGTTTACCAGCTCATCGCTTAGTAAAATGACTTTTATTTGCCTCCATATAAAAATTTGCAAACAAAAAAAGCCGAGTATTTAAAAATACTCGGCTTTGACTACACAATGCGATTTACTTAACTACATCAGCAATGGTTTTAATAACTGGCTTAGGGTTTAAATTACGATCCCATAGTAATGGGTAGTTTGTTCTGTTTGGGATTGGGTAGTCGTTTTTCCACGACATACCATCGTGTAATCCCCAAAAGGTTACGCGGTCTATCTTGTCGCGCTTTGCATAAAACAATTCAAACAAGGCTTTATAACGGGCGTTTAGTTGCGCCTCTACATCGCTCGGCAAGCCATTTTTGTATGGGTCGAGGTAGGTTTCAAACTCTTCTAACTGAAACTGCGGTTTCATCATATCGGTGCCGGTAATTTGCCCTTCTTTTGTTAAAGGCAGCACGTCTATATCAAGCTCGGTGATCATCACTTTTATACCCAGTGCGGCGTATGCGTCAATGGCTTGTTCAATGTATTGCATTTTAGGAAAGTTAAGCCCCCAATGCGCTTGTATGCCAATGCCATCAATGCGGATACCTTCTTTTTGCAGCATTTTGATCATGCGTATAATGCCGTCTCTTTTTTCTGGTCGCCATGCATTAAAATCGTTGTAGTAAAGCTCGGTATTAGGTGAATACTGCTGGGCGTATTTAAACGCGGCTTTTACCATCGTATCGCCATCACCAACGCGGTTAACCCACACAGTTGGGCGATAAGAGCCATCATCAGCAATCACTTCGTTAACTACATCCCACGCATCTACTTTGTTTTTATAGCGCCCTGCTACAAGCTCTATGTGTTTGCGCATTTGCTCTAACTGCTCTGCTGGGGTATTTGGCTCATTTTTGCTATTTGTAAAAAACCAGTCAGGCGTTTGGTTATGCCACACTAAGGTGTGGGCTACGGTAAACATGTTATTTTGCTTGGCAAAATCTATAAACGCATCTGCACCACTAAAATCGACCTTACCTTGCTGTGGGTAAATTACTTCTGCTTTCATGGCGTTTTCTAGGGTGACTGTATTAAATTGCTTAGCAATAATTGACTGCGCGGCTGCGTTTTTGCCTGTCACTATATCTTGGTTTACAGCAACCCCCATTTTGAATGAGTCTGCAAAGGTGTTTTTAAGAGCTTGGTCTTGTGCAGCGTTTACGCTTAATGACCCTGCAAGTAAAAGCAGGCTGAGTGTGTGTTTTTTATGCATGTGTGTGCTCCGTTGAATCGTTATTATTTTCGATAAATATCATACAACGAAAAAAATAAATGATATAGTCAAAATGACCATTAATTATAAATTAAACAAACCTGAGTAAACGTCTATGCTAAAAACACACAAAAAAACGCTAAGCTTAGTTGTATTAATACTCTGTTTTAATAAAGCAGCGCTGGCACAACAACCTGAAAATACGCCTTTGTTAAACACTGTAAACAGCCAAAGCAATGAGCAGTCGCCATTAATAAAGGGCGTAAAACCCACACTTGTTAGTGACGAGCTTTTATTTTTAGAAGGCCCAACGTGGTCAAGCCAAGACAATGCGTTTTATTTTTCAGAAATGAACTTTGCAAGCTCGCAAGCACTTGGCCCCGACTCCACCATTTATAAATTAGTGCTGCCCAATACTCTCACCACTTATTTAAAACACAGTGGTACAAACGGATTGTATGCCAAAGGAGAGAGCCTCTATACGCTTAACCATAGTACGCAGTCGCTTTCTAAAATTAATATAAAAAGTAAAACTAATACCGTAATAGTCAATAAATTTGATGGGCTAAGCTTTAGCTCGCCAAACGATATGACTATGCATAAAAATGGCGATATATTTTTTACCGATCCTAACTGGCAAATAGGCGAACGCACTCAACAAATGCCTTATACCGGTGTGTATAAGTTAAGTAATACGGGCACACTTAGTTTAATTGACGCCACGCTTGAAAAGCCCAACGGTGTTGCGCTCTCGCCAGATCAGCATACCCTTTATATTGGCGACTTTAGCAACCGCGTAAGCAAATACACTATTGATGAAAACGGTGATATTTCACCACGCGAAGACTTTATTAAAGTAACCTCGCCCGATGGCATAAAAGTAGACTCCGCTGGCAATATTTACGTTAGCAGCCACAAAAAAGGCGTTATTAATATTTATACGCCAGAAGGTGCATTTATCGATAAAATTGAACTGGGCCCTAATGTAACCAACCTTGCCTTTGGTGGTAAAAACCGAAAAACGTTATTAATAACTACCGCTAAGGGGTTATTTACACTTGATGTAAAAATAGCTGGTTTGGCTAATTAGTTAAATTAGTTAAGCAACTTATTAAAGAGAAAGTTAAGTTTATTAGTTAAGCACAAAAACCGGTGTAACTTGGTTACACCGGTTTTTTATTATTTAAGTTATTGCTGCCTAAGCTTTTACTACTTAGGTTTTTGCTACTTAAGCACCGTTATTTTAATTAAACGTGTTGTTATAAAACTTAAAATTGCCCGATACATGCAGCATAGCTAACATATACAGCGAACCATTGTAGTAACGGTAGCTACCGGTTGGTTGCGATAAAGACCAAAACTCGTTAAAAAATTCATTTGCTTGTCCAGCGTTTGTTGAAGCAAGTAACGCTACTGCATTCGCGGCTTTTTGACCTTCGCCTGCACAGCCTTTGTTTTGCGCACCACCGTACGAATACACTTGCTCGTAACAGTTTTTACTGTTGTTTGTTTTTGCATAACTTAAAAAGCCAAGTGCTTTATTAACTGCATTTTTATGCCACGCTTGAGCACCCATTAAATGCGCGTCTAAACCCACATTTATAATTACGCGCCATGCATCAAATTCATACCATTGACCTGGGTTTGCTTGGCCGTTAAAAATGTAGCCAATAACAGGGCTGCCATCTAAGCGCGATAAAAATGTAGGTAAGTTCCAATGCGGATTATCACTTACTTTTGTAAAATGGTTTTTGAGTAAGGTTCTACTTTTTGTGGCTACTTGTCGCCAGTAAGTTTTGTCTGCTTGGTTAGTTACGTTATTAGCAAAGTAGTCGTAAAACGCAGGTATATGGTAAGAAGGGTCTGTTAAGTTATCAATGTAAGGCGAAAAGCGGATTATTTAGTTTTCCATCAGCTTATTTTTAATTGTGTTTAACATGGTAATTGCATCGTTGTAGTAGTTAAACTCCCCCGAATTACCCCAACGAGCGGAGGCATTAAGTAGTGCAAAAGCAAAGTACTCTTCGCCATCCGGAGCGGGGCCTTCATCTACTTTATAAACAAAGCCGTTTTGATTAAGCTTTAGTTTCCACGCGTAAACGCCTTGTTTTTTTACATCAGGGTGGTTGTCTGGATTTTTTTGATACGCTTTTGCAAAGCGCCATAGGTTATCAAATTCTTCTTGTTTATTAAGCATGACAGCAGCGGTCATTCCCCACGATTGCCCTTCTGTTCTTATATCATCACCCTCGTCAGGGTTAATTGCTTTTATGTAGTGTGCTTTATAAACACCGTTTTCGGTGTACGGGTAGTAAAGTTGTTGTGTATTGTTATAGCCAAACATATTGTCAAAAGTACTATTCACCTTTTGTTGTATGTTTGTTTTACCCATTTCTTGTGCGAGGTTACGGTATGCCCCTGAACTATCAGCGCCTACACTCGATGGGTTACTATTAAATGCAACAAGTGATTGATAGCTTATTAGTGTTAACAATAAAGTTGTTATTTTAAAAAATACTTTCATGTTTATCCTCTTTATTTGAATTATATCAGCGTGCAAATTTAATATAGTCTTTTTGACCATTTGATCAAGGTATTCTCAAAACTATTTATCTGTTTTATAAACTAAGTGAAATGTGTGAGGTGCTTAATAAGTGTTTAAGAAGTACTTAAAAAATATAAAAGGCCGCTTAAAAAAGCAGCCTGAATCGACATGAATTGTGCTAAAAAGCGTATTTATTAGTTATTTATTAATTACTACTTTTTTAATCCTTTACCCGTTGCAGCCCAATAAATTCCGCCATAAATATGCTCGGTTAAAAACTCACTTTTATACACTGCATTAGTATGCCCAAGGGCTGTATAAAACGAGCGTCCGCCATCGTAATTGTGATACCACGAAATAGGATGAAACGCCCCCATACCTGAGCCTGTTTTGTTATTACCCCAATCGGCAGTTGGGTTGTAACTTTGCTCATCAACTGTGAGTAAGTAGTTTAACTTAGTTAGCTCGGGCCCAAATTCGTACCACTCGTCGGTCCAAAGCATTTCCTGCGGCATATGGTTTAAGCCAATAAAGCGAGTATTAGGCACTTTACTTAGTACGCCAGTTTGAATAACAGGATGAATGTTAAAGGTGCGCCCCACCAACTTTTGATACCACGGCCAGTCGTATTCGGTATCTGATGCGCTATGAATGCCAACAAAGCCTTTGCCTGCTTTTACAAATCGCTCAAGCGCGGCTTGCTCTTTTGGGTTTAAAATATCGCCCGTGGTTGATAAAAATAACACTACATCAACATTCTTTAAGTAATAGTCGTTAAAATAATGGCTTTCTTCGTGCCAAATTAAGTTAAAAAAGTGCTTATCGGCTAAGCCTTCTAGCGCTTTAACGCCTTCGGTTTGCGACTTATGGTGCCACCCTGCGGTTTTTGTAAATAGCAGCACATTAAATTGCTTTTTAGGGAGGGTATCAAACCCTGTAGCATTACTTTTTTGCACTGTTACCATACTCAGCGCCAATACAACAAAGCTTAATAGCCAACCCTTATATGCGAATCTAGATAAAGAAAAAGACATAGTAATCCTATTTAAAATGAACAAACATATTAGCCGTTAGCCGCCCTGTTTGTGGACACGACGAAATATCGGTAGAGGTGTTAAGTAAACTGGTGTGCAGCAAATACCCAGGAAACACAATAAGTCTATTTGACTTATATTCTATGTGCTTGTAGCACTCAAATTCACTATGCTGTGTGGTGCAATAACTAGGCTTTGCATTATCTAATTCAAGGTACTTCTGAGCATATGTTAAATACGTGTTTTTGCGCTTTGAGCTTATTGTTTCAAACCCTGTTTTTTTATGTCTAAAAAATCCAGTGCCGCCGTGCGCTCCCTCTCCAAGGTAATGAATAATGGCAATTAAGTTTGGATCGTTTGTATCAAAGTGTGGCAAGGTTTGTATTGGTGATAGCTGCCGCTCCGTTTTAGTAATTAACGATAGGGTATTATCTTTTGGGTATGGGGTAAGTGTTTGCCCAATGTTAAATACGTTATAAAACCCCTGTATAAGCGGCTTTAGGTAATCAACCACACATTGCTTTGGCAGCGGCATGCGTAAACCTGGGTATTGAGTGAGTTCGTCGGGTTTAAACTCCCCATTACTTTGAGCAGCACTTTGCGCTAGGTTTATAAGTTTTTGCGGCACACTTAGGTAGTCGTCAATTATAATAATTGGCGTTTGCTCTTGCCCTATAAACTCATATTGCGGCTGTAAGTTATTGCCAAGTGTTAGCATAATACTTACTTAGCCTTGCAATAATGATTAATAAAATCAATGTGACTCGGTAAGCTATTTGCCTTTTTAGCCACATGATTTTTTATTGATTCTAAAAATCGTTTAAGCTCATCATCGCTCATGCTGTCTACAATGGGGTGATAATTTTGCGGCATTAGCCCTTGCCCTAACATCACTTGTAACCACGATGCTTCGCCAAATAGCTCTTGCTCTGCTTTATATACATGCCCGCTTTGCTTAAATAGCTCAATGCGCTTGGCGAGTGACTCTGGTATTGGCATGTTTTTACAGTAGCGCCAAAAGTCGCTGTCGGTGCGCTGCGTTACGTGGTAATGCAGCACAATAAAGTCGCGAATGTTTTCGGCTTCAAAGCGCATTTTGTTATTAAAGTCATCTTGATAGCACGACTCGATTGCTTTGGTTGGCATGTTTTGCATTAATCTTATAATGCTTTGCTGAATTAAATGAATACTGGTTGATTCAAGCGGCTCAATAAAACCACTTGCCAAGCCAATAGCAACACAGTTTTTGTTCCAATGTTTACGTCGTGTACCGGTGCGGTATTTAATAACGCGCGGCTCATTAATAGGTTTGCCTTCTACGTTATTGAGGAGCGCTGTTTTGGCCTCATCATCGCTCATGTATTTACTGCAAAACACAAAACCATTACCACGGCGGCTTTGCAGCGGTATTTGCCACTGCCAACCACATTTATGTGCCATTGCACGTGTGTATGGCACAATTGGGCTTACTAATTCTGTTTGCACTGCAACGGCACTGTCGCACGGGAGCCAATGGCTCCAATCTTCGTATCCGGTGTGTAGCGCTTGCTCTATTAATAAACCTTTAAAGCCGGTGCAATCTATAAATAAATCGCCCTCAATAATTTGCCCGTCACCTAAAGTAAGCGATTTTATAAAGCCATTGGTGGGCTCTAAATTAACTTTGCTTATCATGCCTTCTATACGTTTAGCGCCGTTTTGCTCTGCAAAATTTCGTAAAAATTTAGCGTACAAACCGGCATCTAACTGATAAGCATGGTTACGGTCTTGATTCGTCACTACGGCAAATTTACCCAAGCGACTTGCTACGTGCTCTGTGCAATAGTCGCCAATATCGGCTGCAACACCTTGTTGCATACCTTTTAGCCAAAAGTGCTGAAAACCTGCAGCCCAACAGCCTTGTCCAACATAACCAAATGAGTGAAAGTAGCTTTGTTGGTTTTGTTTCCAACCCTCAAACGATATGCCTAATTTGAACGTGGCGTTAGTGGCTGCCATAAATTCTGATTCGCTGATTTTTAGTAAATCATGAAATATATGCAGCGTAGGAATAGTTGACTCCCCGACCCCTACGGTAGGAATTAAATCGGATTCAACTAAGCACACTTTAATATTTTTACCTAGTAGCTTTGCCATTGCAGCGCTACACATCCAACCGGCGGTTCCGCCACCTGCTATTACGATTTTTTTAATTGCATTTTGATTCATATTTCAAACCTTACAAGTACGCTTAGCGTCTTAATTTATTTTGTAATTCGGCTCTTAATTTACGCGCTGCAAGCTCATCCATTGGCTTTGCTAAAATAGCCTGTGCAGGCTCTGGGATGTGAGTAAATTCGTTATCGGAAAATACGTAGTAATTAAACAAACGTTGCCATGCTTCGCGCTCATGCTTTGGTAAATTACGTATGTTTAAAATAGCAAGGTGCAACGCATTAGTAGGCTGACCATAAACCGCAGGCGTATTTTTAAACCAATAATTAAACAGTATATTTAAGCTGCCAAGCCCCTCTACTTGGTGCCACCACATGCTGGGCAATATAAGGGCATCGCCGGCTTCAAGATCAACGGTAATTGCCGCTTTTATTGCCTGCTCAAACTTAGGAAACTGCTCAAAGTTAGGTGCAGTTGTAGTGGTTAAGCTTATTGGCTGACCACCGGGTGCTTTATCAAGCGGACCTATATATAGATTGTCTATTTGATCGGGGGCAAATAAAGTAAAACGCCTTTTACCTGCAACGCAACATGCTAAATTTTGCGCTACGTCGTAATGTGCTGGTACGGTAACTTTTCCGCCTGCCCATACATTAAATAAACAGCCTTCGTTTAATGCGTTAACGTGGCAGTGATTAACCAAACCAGGTAAGCACTGTGCAATGCTAGTAGAGCCAATGTATAAAGTGTCGGCTTGTGGGTTATTTCCACTTTGCATTATTTGCTCAAGCGCACTAATAAATGCCGCTTGTTGATTAGTAAAGTTAAAACCGCTCATATCAGGGTTATACCCTACAACCCCGCTTTGACTGGCGGGTATTGTGCAAGTGTTAACTAAAAAACCTTCGTAAAACGGTGTTAAATAATCAATTGCAGCTGCATCAGATTTTTTAGCGGCAATAACGAGGGGCCAATCGCTTACAAACCCTTTTAGTACAATAGGCACAGGCGAGTTTAAAAACTCTTTGGGCAACGTGCTGGGAGTTAAGCCATTAAGCGTTTGAATTTTATTTTCTAAATTTTCCATAGTTAAGCACTTACACAGCGTGCTTTTGTAGCATAAGTTGCTCGTTTTTAAGCGCGACTAAATCACGTACATGTACTTGCGAGGCAATGACCATGTATATACACGCTAAATACCCTTGCGAGTGCAGCTGCGCAATTGCATCGCTACTTAGTTGGTTAAGCGTGTCTTCGTTTATGGTGTAAAAGCCGAGTAAGTTATGTTTAAGCCCGTTTACTAAATCAAGCTCTAGGGATACCGACTCAAGTAAACCATGTTTAATTAAGGTTTTAATAAAGGGCTGGTTTTGTTGTAAACCATGATGCAGGTTGTCGAGCACATTTATTACGTTTTCGAGGTAATCGCTATTCCCGCCGTGTTCTAAAAATAAGTTAATACCCTGCTTTGTTGATACTTTTGGCGAGTCTAAATCAATGCTAAGCATGCGCTCTTGCGTTGCTACACCGTTTTGCATTGTATTTTGAGTAGCAATAGCAAAAGGCAGTCGCTGCATACTTAACGGAATGTAGTGTGCTTGCCATTGCTGGTTTACTAAAAATAAATTTTCGTCTTTATTTATGCCGTACAAACACACCGACGAAAATGTATTTGTTGTATCGTCTTTGGTAAAAAATATTGGGTAATGTGCTTGAGCGACTCTAAATTCGCTCACAAATGTTTCGCTATACCAAACCCCGTCACCTAAGTGTGTGCTGCGTGCAGGGTTTATTTTTAAATGCTGATGTTCAACATTATTTAATAATGCATGATTGGCCATGGATTGTGTGCTCCAATTGTTGTTGTGTGCCTTTACTTACTGTTACGAGTTAAATGTAACAAATAAGTTAAATTCACATTGACTATAACAGCTGGGTATTATTATTACTAGGTTAATTTAGGCAAATAAAAAGCCGCAAAATGCGGCTTTTATAAGGTTGCTACAAGGGTGATTTATTAAAAATTATAACGAACACCTAAACCGTAACGAGAGCCAGTTTGAGTGATGTTATAAATCAGCTCTTGCTTGCGCCCGTACGATGTTACGTACTCATCAGTAATGTTTATACCTTCAATAAATACGGTAAGTCCCTCTACTGCCGGTACTTCGTAACTTACGTTAAAGTCTATTTGGTAATACTCATCGGTGTAAATTGGTGCGGTTAAATCGCCATTTACACGACGCTCATTTAAAAACGAGTCGCGCCAGTTATACGCAATACGCGCTTGTAAGCCTTCTTTATCGTAAAAGAACACCACGTTTGCCGTGTCACTTAACCCTACTAGTGCTTCTGTATCCTCTAGTGAGTCGTTGTCGTATTCAAGGCCTGAGTCAACCATAGTGTAGTTAAAAATACCACCAAAGCCTGACTCACCAAATAAGTGCTGAATATTAAATTCAAAGCCATCAATAGTGTATTCTTGGTCGCCATTTACAGGCACGTTTATTCTAAAGTTAATTGGATCATCTGAGTCTGGGTCACCAACAATTGTGCCACCGTCTAATTCACCATCTTCATCAAAATTAGGCTGCACATTTGGATCATCAGCAAAGTTTTCAAAAATGTAATTTCTGATGTCTTCGTTAGATGCATTACCACCTAGTGCACTTGATGCAGCTCTAAATTTTTCACCATTTAATGGGTCATATAAGTTAAATATATTTGAGTCGATAGTGCCTGTAGTGATCCAATTTGTTACGTCTTTTTTAAAGTAACCAAACGAAATATAACTTCCTTCGTCGTAATACCATTCACTTGATAAATCGTAGTTAATTGATTCAAGCGGTTTAAGACCTGGGTTACCAGAGCCACCCGAATAACCACTTAAACTACCACCGGTATTAATAGTTGTACCGCCTTGCAGCTGACCGTAGCCCGCTCTTGAAATAGTTTTACTCGCTGCTGCACGTATCATTACATCTTCAACAACTTCAATATTAAAGTTAATATTAGGTAGGAATTGACTGTAATCTGCCGATTGGCTTAGCGTTTCAATACCAGTAACACCGGTTACTGATGTGGCTGTATCTTCGTTCCACTCTACGCGGCTGTAACCTGGTGCGGTTGCTTTAGAAAATACGTCTGTTTTTTCGTAGCGTAAGCCAATTTGCAGGTCGAAGAACATGCCGCTCAATTCACCTTTGTAGTTTACTTGTGCAAAAGCAGATTGCGTTTTTTCTTCAGTAAAGCGGTTTGTTGCTGCATCCCAGTCGGTTGAAGCACAAAATTGTCCTTCGCCGTTTGGTCCTGCCGCTGCGCCGTCGGCTGCTTTACAATCACCATAAAGGTTATCTACGTTGGCAATAGGATCTGCGTACTCTGCTGCATTTACAATCGCATCAAAGTCGGCAAAAAAGATTGTATTAAATAAATCGTATTCGCCTTGTGTTGCAGTGCCTTCAAAGTTGCCCGCCTTAGCTTGAAACTTATCTAAAATAGTATCTTGGCGCCAATCGATATCAGCAAAGTCGCCCTCAACACCAACCCCACCCCAATCTGGACGCTGCACTTGTGTATGACGATAATGGTTGTTTACTTTATTAACTGCAACACCAAAATCAATACTTAAACTGTCGTCTAAGAAGTACTTACCTGAGATTTGTGTTTGATCGATTTCTGAATCGTATTTGTCGTTTGCAAACCAGCTACCCGATAAACGCATGGTTTCTGGGGTAAAATTTTCAATGTTACCAATAGCAATACCGGGTAAGTCGCCGGTTAAATCAAGCCCGGTACGTGAACGTGTGTAAGATGGTAACTGAATATTGTTACGTGTACCGTGGCGTGGATCAGTTGCTTTCATTGATGCTTTTGAACTGTGGTGATCAAACTCTAGGTTAAGCTGATCCGATACTGTCCACTCTAAATTAAAGCCTAATGAATCTGTTTTTTCTTCGCGACCCCAAGAACCTACCGTAAGCGACGTATCGCGGAAATCGGCATCACTTTGAATGTCATAAATTTCTGAGTAAATAAGTGGATACGCGTTAGGCTCGCCCGCCCAAACAGATTCACTTCTGTCGCCAGCGTAGTTAAACCAAACTGAGGCGTCAGTGTGCTGCTCTTCAACGGTTGTTTTAAAGCCCGTGTAATCAAGGGTTGCTGTAATATTTTCAACAGGTTGATATTGAAATACCAACTGACCATTTACACGTTCACGTTGGCGCTCTTCAAACACATAACGTGGTTGTTGCGGGTTTGAGTAAATGCCTGATGTAGGTCTGTTTGCTCCGCCTTCTGCGCCTGCAGGTACACCGCCCCATCCTGTATTTGTGTAATCAGATGCTCTGTAACCTTGATCTTGAATAAACTGTTGCATACCGCTTTCACGGTCTTGGTAGCTACCTGAAATCGAAATGCCAAACTTGTCATCCCCAAATGTTTGCGAATATAAACCGCTTACCTCTGGTGTAATGCTGCCCTCGTCGGTTGATTGATCGTCTACGGCTTTTACGCCAAACGATGCTTTTATACCTGGGCTATTTAAAGGTCTATTTGTTGTTAAGTTTATAGTTGCGCCAATGCCACCGGAGGTAACACTTGCGTCTGATGTTTTATAAACTTGCACGCCCGATACGCTTTCAGATGCGACATTTGCAAAATCAAATGTGCGGTCACCTGTTGTATTTGGAAGTTGGCGGCCATTAATAGTAATTAAGTTATTAGCAGGTCCAAATCCACGTACTGTTACGCGGCTACCTTCACCGCCCGCTCTATCAATTGATACACCGGTAATACGTTGTAACGATTCAGCAAGATTGGTATCAGGAAATTTCCCCATATCCTCAGCCGAAATTGCATCGACAATACCAGAAGAGTCGCGTTTAACATCCATAGAGCGTTGCAATGAACCTCTAATGCCGGTTACTTGTATTATTTCTACATCTTCATCGGCAACAGTTTCGGCAGCGTAGCTTTGGTGAGGAAGCGTAACGGTACCCATTGCAGCGAGTATGGCTGTTGAAATTATCTTTTTCTTAAACATCATGATGCCTTTTTCTTATTTAATTATTATTGACGTACTGCAAGACTTTAAGAATTACTCGAAACATAATTGTAAACTATTTGTTTCATTTTACGGTCAATAAATAATTATTGTGTGTGTATGTTTTAAACGTTTTACAAAGACCACAACCAGTTTTAAACATGTGTTACTTAACTAAAAACCGTTAAATAACAGCACGTTTATGCTAATTCTTTGTGCTAATTTTTTGCTTTAAAATATTTTCATTTTGTCATATGTCCTCAGCTTCCTCTTATTTTGACCATTAACAATAAAAATTAATGGTCATATTGACTATATCTTTTTTATGCAAATAAAAGCCGTAGCGGTGCTTACGCAGATAATTTGCAATGTTTGTAACTATTTTTACTAAGCGTGTTCATATGGGCTTATTGTTTGAATTTTTCCGTTTGAGTCGTGCTCAAGCTTAGCCATTTTCATACTGCGTAAATGGGTTTGCCCGCCCGACAACGTGCTGTCGTGATAAAATAAAAACCAATCACCATTGTGTTTAACAATTGAGTGATGCGTGGTCCAACCTAGTACTGGGTTTAAAATAACGCCCTGATAGGTAAATGGTCCGTATGGGTTATCGCCTGTTGCGTATACAATTTTGTGCGTATCACCCGTTGAATACGAAAAGTAATAAACACCATTGTGTTTGTGTACCCAAGGGCCTTCAAAAAAGCGGCGGNGAGCCGCTTTCATCGAGTACAGCAACTTCTTTTACGTCTTCGCTTAGGCTGATCATATCTTCAGATAATCTTGCTACACGCGCAGGGATTGCAGGTTCACCATTTTTGGGATAGGTGTCTTCATTGTTAAATTCGCTCCTTTGCCAATTTTGTAATTGCCCGCCCCACAAGCCACCAAAATACAAATAATGGCTTGAGTCGTCATCTTCAAATACAGCTGGGTCGATGCTAAACGTCCCTTGAATGTAATCATCTTCTGCTTTGAATGGACCTGTTGGGCTGTCACTTTTTGCAACGCCAATTCTGAAAATACCTTGCTGATCGCGCGCCGGAAAATAAAGGTAATACTGACCAAGTTTATGCGCTGCATCGGGTGCCCACATTTGCTTGCTTGCCCATTTTACGTCATCTACACAAAGTGCTACGCCATGGTCTATGGCTTTGCCTGAGCTTTCGTCAAGGGAAAACACATGGTAGTCGCGCATTGCAAAGTGGTCGCCGTTATCATTAATTTCATTTTTTGATTCAATGTCGTGCGATGGATAAATATACACTTTGCCGTTAAACACATGCGCAGACGGATCGGCTGTATACATGTGATCAACTAACACATTATGATTTTGTATTAACGAGTTGGCTCGTTGTAGGTCTTTTAACTGTTTAAGTTCAGCGTCACTTAATCCATTAGATGGGGGTGCTGCTTGCGCTGTATTTTGCATTTTTACTCCTAGTATTGCCTGCCCACTTTGTACTTTTAAAAGGTGCAAAGTGGGCTGCTAAATTAGTTTATGGTTTTGTTATCAGCCAGCTGCGTTTGAATGCGCTTTACTTCAGGCTCGGTGAGTTTGTAACGTGTTATAAAAATTAAACATGCCACGGTACAAATTACTGGAATGCCAGCAAAGGCGAGTAAAATGCCTGATAACGTGTGTTCTGATTGCTCTTGATTAGGCACGTATGCGTACCCTGATAATATCCACCCTGCAATAGCACCGCCGATTGCAAAGCCTAATTTTATTGCTAATAAATGACCCGAAAACGTAACTGCGGTTAATCTGCGGCCAATTTTTAATGCGCCGTAATCAACCGTATCTGCCACCATTGAGAACATGATTGGGGTAATTATCATGTGAGCAAAGTTAGCAATAAAGTAGACAATAAAAATGGTGACTATGGCGTCGCTCTCAAGTACGTAAAACATGCTGTGAGAAATAATTACGACCACTAAAGCGACTATAAATAGCGTTTTCTTTTCAATAAATTTGGTTAAAAAGTTGGTAGACACAGCGCCGAGTACTGAGCCAATTGCTGAGAGTGTTAAAAAGTTAGAAGTAAGTGAGGCTTCTCCTACGTAGTACTTAATATAATGCGGTGCTACTGAGGCTCTAACGCCAATTAATATTAATGTTGCAAGGCTTATAACGGCTATAACAACCCATTGATCGTTTTTAAATAAGCTTAAAAATTCAAGGAAGGCATTCTTTTTACTTTGCGCGGGTTTAACTTGTTTGGTTTCTTTGGTCATTTTAAAACACAGTAAAAAACAAGCCGCAGCAAGTCCGCCTAAAAACACCATTGCTAGCGGGTAACCTACTACATCGTCACCGTCGCCAAAAAAAGCAACCAGCTTAGGCAGTGCCCATACAATTACAAGCAGTGCAGCCATTGCCATTGCAAATCGATATGACTGAAGCGATGCACGCTCTTTAGGGTCGTTTGTCATTACTGCGCCAAGTGCGCCGTACGGTATATTAATGGCGGTATAACACGTCATTAAAAGTCCGTAAGTAAAGTAAGCATATATAAGCTTGCCCGTAGAATCAAAATCTGGAGTTATGAATGCTAAGCAAGCAAACACACCGTAAGGCACGGCTAAAAATAATATATATGGTCGGTAAGAGCCCCAACGGCTGCGCGTTCTATCGGCAATACTGCCCATTATTGGGTCGGTAATTCCATCAAATAAACGAACCGCTAATAATAAGGTACCCGCAGCGGCTGCAGATAAACCGTAAACATCGGTATAAAATATCAACATAAAGTTAGCGACCATTTGAAATACAATATTACTGGCTGTATCACCAAGGCCGTACCCTATTTTTTCTTTAATTGTGAGTGTGTGTTTTGTGTTGTTCATGTGTGCTCAATTTTCAATGCAAATCGATATAGTCAAAAATACTATATGCATTTTTAGCGCATGTAAACATTTATGTTACATTTTTAATTTGCTAGTAATGTATTTAATACACGACGCTAATTAGCCGTTAAATTTACTAACATACAAAGGTATTATCCGTTCAATAAAAAACCAATACCAAACCAAAGTCGAATATCGGCGTGAACGCGTAAAAACAGGTACAGTTTATAAAGTGAGTAATTAAATAGATGTGATTGTTTTAAATAGGAATTATAAAAGCTTTTTATTTGCGCTTTACCCACCTTTTATATACCCTTAATAGTCTTTATAACAATATCTACGTATAGCTTTGGCTGAGTAATTTATGCACTATAAAACATCAAGCATTTCTAACAACATCGACGAAGAATCGATTCCTGATGACTGTATTAGTAATCTAACCGTAGATAATATTGTATTTGCTATTCATGAAGGTAAATTAAAGGTGTTGCTGGTTAAATATAACCGCGGCCTTGCAACAAGCCAGTGGGGTTTAATTGGTCATTGGGTTCGAAAGAATGAAAACCTAGATTCAGCCGCACTTCGTGTCGTTAAAAGTACAACCGGTGTTGAAAACCTGTATTTAGATCAGTTAGGTGCATTTGGTAACGTAGACCGCTACCCAGCTAGACGTATTATTACTATTGTTTATTATTCGCTCGTTCGCTTTGAAGAAACCAACCTTGTGAGTGGCGATAATGCTTTAGAATGTGAATGGTTTGATGTAAATAGTGTACCGGCTTTAATGTTTGACCACGCCGATATTTTAAAAAGCGGCTTAGATTATTTACGCTATAAAGTAAGACACGAGCCTATTGGTTTTAGCCTACTCCCAGAAAAATTTACCCTGCTTGAGCTACAAGGAATTTACGAGTCGATTTTAAATAAATCACTCGATAAACCTAACTTTAGACGTAAGTTTCAAAAAATGAACTTATTGATAAACTGCAAAGAAAAACAGACCAATGTGGCACACAGAGCCGCAACTTTGTACCGTTTTGACATAAACGTGTACGAAAAACTAAGAGAGTTTGGTTTTACGTTTGAGTTTTAAATATTCAAAAACATTATTGGATTAAAGTTTGGTCTTTAAGGCCAAACAGCATATTGCTAATATATATGTGATACCTTTAATTCGTTTGCATTATTAATATAAACTAATCAAAAAGGAGCTTTTTACTTGAAACTTACGCCGCCCTAGGCAACCCCCCCTTTTTCATCGGCACGTTACGTGCAACCTTAATCGCCATCTGCGCGAGAATCATTGTTATTTAAATAAAATATTCCCCTATACTTTGGGAAACTAACTAATTAGGTTATTTACATGTTTGATCACGTAAAAAGAGATTGGCTCTCTAATGTTCGTGGCGATGTGCTTGCTGGTATTGTTGTGGCGCTTGCCCTAATACCTGAGGCTATTGCCTTTTCTATTATTGCGGGTGTTGATCCTAAAGTGGGTTTGTACGCCTCATTTTGTATCGCCGTTATTATTGCCTTTGTAGGCGGGCGCCCNCTACCGGTGCAATGGCACTGTTAATGGTGACGCTAGTTAAAGATCATGGTCTGGAATACTTACTTGTTGCCACCTTGCTTACCGGCGTAATACAAATATTTGCAGGCTTTTTAAAGCTCGGTGAGTTAATGCGATTTGTATCGCGCTCTGTTGTTACTGGTTTTGTAAACGCACTGGCTATTTTAATATTTATGGCGCAATTACCTGAGCTTACCAATGTTACTTGGCATGTTTACGCCATGACCGCAGCGGGCTTAGGTATTATTTACTTATTCCCGTACATTCCAACTATTGGCAAAATACTTCCCTCTCCTTTAGTGTGTATTGTTGTTATTACGCTGGTTTCACTGTTTTTAGGGCTTGATATAAGAACCGTTGGCGACATGGGCGAACTGCCAGACACTCTGCCTATATTTTTATGGCCCGACGTACCGCTAACACTCGAAACGCTGCAAATTGTTTTGCCGTATTCGATTGGTCTTGCGGTTGTGGGCTTACTTGAATCAATGATGACCGCCACTATTGTTGATGACTTAACCGATACCACAAGCGATCGTAATAAAGAGTGTAAAGGTCAAGGTATTGCCAATATTGGCGCAGGTTTATTTGGTGGTATGGCAGGTTGCGCCATGATTGGACAATCAATTATTAACGTTAAATCGGGTGGTCGCGGCAGGCTTTCTACCTTTATTGCAGGTTCATTTTTAATCATCATGGTGGTGTTTTTAGATGAATGGCTACGGTTAATTCCTATGGCTGCATTAGTTGCAGTAATGATTATGGTGTCGATTGGTACATTCTCTTGGACATCAGTTAAAGATTTAAAGAAGAATCCACTTTCATCAAACGTAGTGATGATTTCCACCGTTATTGTGGTAGTTGCCACGCATAATCTAGCCATTGGTGTTTTAGTTGGCGTATTGCTAGCTACATTATTTTTTGCGAACAAAATTGGTCGCTTTATGGTGGTTAAAGCTAACCATGATGAAAGCAACGATCAAATAACTTACGAAGTTGTTGGCCAAGTATTTTTTGCCTCAGCGGAGCAATTTATAGCGTCGTTCGATTTTAAAAATGCGGTTTCTAACGTAGTAATTGATTTAACCCATGCTCACTTTTGGGATATCACCGGTGTATCGTCACTCGACAAGGTGGTTATTAAGTTTAGGCGTGAAGGCGCAACAGTTAATATTATTGGTATGAATAGCGCAACCGAAACCGTAATTGATAAATTTGGTGTACACAACAACCCTGAAGAAGTCGAAAAACTACTTGGCGGACATTAAGGAGAATGTAATGACTAAAATAATTACTTATGTAGATGGCTCAGCCATTACTAAAAATGTAACCGATGCTGCTATTTGGGCTTCAAAAAAGCTCAATAAACCAATTAGCTTTGTGCATACAATTGAAAAAGCGCAACAAACTAATATCGGCGACTACTCGGGGAACATTGGGCTTGGCGCGCAATCAACATTGCTTGATGAGATGGTTAAACTTGACGAGCAGCGCGGTAAAGTAAATTTAAAAATGGCTGACGAATTATTACGTTCTGTAAGTGAGCATGCTAAATCGGCAGGTATTACTAATTTTGAATTAATAAAACGTCACGGTAACTTACTCAACACCGTTATAGACTTTAAAGACGATACACGCCTTATTGTTATTGGGCAAAATGGTGCGGGACATAGTAATAGTTTTGCAGTGCTGGGCTCACATATAGAAACCTTAGTACGTAATGCTACTCAGCCTATATTACTTATTCCTGAAACATTTAAACAACCTGAATCATTCATGATTGCGTATGATGGTCGAGAAACAGCCGACAAAGCACTGCAACAAGTGATTAATGGTGGCTTATTACATGGCTTACATTGTCATTTGGTGAGTATCAAAAATAACGAAAAAGACCTCGAAGAAAAGTTTATTAACGCGCAGCATAAACTTCTCAGTATGGGGTTTGAAGTGTCAGCAAGCTTTTTAGAAGGCAATATTTTTGACTCGCTAATGCAATACAAAGAGCAAAATAATGTAGAGTTAATTGTAATGGGTGCGTTTGGCCACTCTAAACTAAGGCAGTTTTTTGTAGGTAGTAACACCATTAAAATGCTCGAAAACAGCGATGTGCCAGTGGTTATTTTAAAGTAAGGACCATTTTTAAATAAGGATTGGTTTTAAATAAGTTTTAGAATCCCATACAAAAAGCCTAAAATCACTTAACTGATTTTAGGCTTTTTGTTTTTGGCTTAGGTTGGGTTTTAGTTTTAGTTTTAGTTTTAAATTTAAAGTAAGGTTTAGAGTGGCTTTACTTTTTAGCTTCAAACTTTTCAAATAAAAACTGAATAAACGACGTAACCTTTTGAGCAACAAACTTCCTATGCGGATAAATAGCAAATAAACCAAACTCAAAGGTTTTATAATCCCGCATAACCTGCACAAGCTTACCCGATGCAATATCGTCTCTCACCACTATTTCAGGAATTAAACCAATACCACCACCCGCTACAACCACCTCTTTTACAGCTTGTGGATTATTAACTGATACTCGCGAGTTTACATTTGCCGTTAATGCCTCGCCACTAGGTGAAACTAGAGGCCAATGGCGACCTATTTTAAAATTGCTATCAATCACCGTGGCGTGTTGTTCAAGCTCGTCAACACTTATAGGTGCGCCAAAACGCTGAATATAATCGGCTGATGCACATAAAATTAAAGGGTAACTGGTTATTTGCCGCGCAATTAAATTAGAGTCAGACACACTGCCGATTCTAATTGCTAAATCAACCCCCTCTTCAAGCAAATCAATTGTTTTGTCTGAAAGCACTAAATCAATACTTAAATCAGGGTATCGGCTCAGTAATTCAGGCATTAACGGCGCAAGGTTTGATTCACCAAACGACACCGGCGCACTCACCCGAAGCTTGCCGCTGGCAAGGGCTGTTTGACCCGATAAGTTATCGAGCATTTCGCTATAGCTTTCAATTACCGGCACTACGCTTGCGTAATAACTTTGCCCCGCCTCGGTAATCGAAATTCTGCGCGTGGAACGATTAAATAATCTAACCCCTAAGTCTTGCTCTACAATGCCCACATATTTACTAACCAGCGCCTTTGAAAGCCCTAGTCTGTCGCCTGCGGCTGTAAAAGAGCCTGTTTCAACAACCGCGATGATTGTTTTAATGCCAATAATAGTATCCATGATTGTCAATATAGCATTGACATTTATTCCTTACTAGCTCGGTTTTTCAAAACTGATAATAGTGAAAGAATAGCGTTATTAAAAATCACTATTCAAATTAAAAACAGGACAACCCATGAGCAACTTAACGCTATATCGTTTTACTTTATCTGGTCATTCTCATCGTGCAGAGCTATTTACATCGCTTTTAAAGCTTGATGTAAATATGGTTGATGTGGCACTGCAAGACGGCGCACAAAAGCACGATGACTTTCTAAAAATGAATATTTTTGGACAAGTACCGGTGCTTAAAAACAACGACGACATTATTAACGATTCAAACGCTATTTTAGTGTACTTAGCACAAAAATTTGATGCTAACAGAACCTGGTACCCTGAAGATGTTACTGCTCAAGCGCACATTCAGCGCTGGTTGAGTGTTGCTGCAGGACTTGTGGCTTCAGGTCCGTGTTCGGCGCGTTTAGTCACTGTATTTGGCGCAAAGCTTGATCATCAAAACGCGATAAACATTGCCCACACATTATTTAAAACAATGGATGCGTACTTGCAAAACCGCGAATACTTAGTAGGTACTCAGCCAACCATTGCCGACATTGCCAACTTTTCGTACATAGCACACGCACCGGAGGGCGGCGTATCGCTTGAGCAATACCCAAATATTTTAAGATGGTTAAACAACGTTCGTAAACTTGACGGTTTTTTAGCAATGCCTGAAACAAAAGCGGGTTTGCTCGCTTAGTGTTTTAAGTTTTTAATACTATTTTTTAAGAGGCTATTAAGCCTCTTTTTTGTGTGTTTGTTTAAGTGAGATTAGAAGTTTAGTGAATAATATTTATAATTGGCAATAGGTTACGCTATTTGCTATTTGTAGAATTTCATAGGGTATATGGATTTTTCCATTAGAAAGTAAAGAAAATGTCCTCTAATAAAATAGGTATATGCTAGAGGAAGATCTGAATTGAATTTATTCGAGAAAGAATACCGAGATACTCCTATGGGAACATAAGTGACGTGAAACGCTTTTCCGATTTTATTAGAGTTCTAATTAACAAAGGGAAACTAAATCTATATAATTAGAAAGATAAAAACTTTTAAAAATACTTCTGTTCACCATTGTTCCATTTAAGTACGTCGATCATTACAACCCATTTTTTAGCCCGTTTAAGCAGACGTTATATGTTTCTCTAAGGAAGTAGATGAACTTACTCTTTATATGTAGTCAAAATAAACTAAGAAGCCCAACTGCAGAATCCATATTCTCAGATTTACCAAATGTTAATGTTCGCTCTGCAGGATTAAATAATAATGCAGAAATACCTTTAGGCGTTGACGATGTTGTTTGGGCCCATTATATTTTTGTCATGGAGCAAGCACAGATAAAGAAGCTGCGTACATATTTTAAAAAGCATTTAAAAGAACAACGTGTCATATGTTTAGGTATTCCAGATGATTATGAATATATGGAGCCAGCTCTAATCAAACTATTTAAACAAAAAGTACCTCAATATATTAATGCTTAAATACATAACAAGTGACTATAAAACTATTTTAAAGCCGATAATTATTACGAGACTTCATACTGCGATAAATAATTTATAGGTATTTTCAATTTTTGATTATATTAAGTAGGTTGTAACAAGCTGGACTCCTCAGAACTTTAATTCTCAAGTTTAGTTAATGTATTTAGAGCTGCATTTCAAAACACTACAGCTCTAAATCAAGTTCATCAGCGCCTTTAGCAGGTACGGCGCAGCAAATCAGCGCCTGCCCCGGCTCTACTGGATAACTTACGTTATTGCGATAAACCACAGCACCTGCGTTTATTTTTACGGCGCAACTGCCGCAGCTGCCGTTTCGACAACCAAACTCAGGTTCTAAACCATGAGCTTCGGCTACATTAAGTATAGTGTTGTCGCCTTTATTCCAGCGCTGTTCAAAGCCCGATTTACTAAATTTAATTACAGTGTTGTCTGCTTCCTCAACACTAATCTCTTTGGTTTTATTAGGCGCTTCGCTTGTGTTAAGTACTTTGCGCTTAATACTGGAGGGTCCAAATACTTCAGCAAATATGTTTTTGTCCTGCACACCGAGTAATAACAGCTCGTTATATACGTGCTGCATAAACGCTTGCGGTCCGCATAAAAAGAACTCGTAATCATCAAGTGGTAAATAATACCTAAACACATCCGCATTTATACGCCCTTTTAAATCAAAGCTCTGATCTTTTAAATTAAAGCTATTATCTTTTAAATCAAAAATGTCGTCTTGTTTTTCATTAAGCTCAGACTGCGATAAAAGTGAGTAGTAATCAATTGCCCCGCCGCTCGTATCTGCTAGTGCTTTTAGCTCGTTATAAAAAGCACGCTGCTGTTTATTTTTAGCACTGTGGAAAATATGCAGGGGGCGTGTATAGCGGGTTCTTAACCCTTCATTGGCAATGTGTTTAGCCATTGAAATCATAGGTGTAATGCCTATTCCGCCACCAATGAGTACCGCAGGCTTGGTACTAGTAGGGTCAATAAAAAACTGCCCTTGTGGGTATTTAGCTAAAATAACGTCGCCTACTTTTACGTTATTATGAAAGTAGTTAGACACCTCACCACTGAGCTCTTTTTTAATCGATAACCGATAAAATAGTTCATGAGGGCTCGATGACACGGTGTAGGTTCTAATAACAGGTTTGCTATTACTGTTATTGCTACTATTTTTACTTGGTATTTGTACGGTTAAGTGCTGCCCAGCTTTAAACGGTAACAAGGTTGTATTGTTATACCCTTCTAAATAAAAGGAAGTAATTACATCACTTTCTTTCGTTATTTTGGTTACTTTTAAAGGCTGCCAAGTATGTTTTAGTTTTTCGGCTTGTTTGTTTTTATCAGCCTCAAGCCACGTGCCCGTCATTTTAGTGTTAGGGGAATAAGCATCAAATTTAGCACTAAACGGAAGTAAGTTTTTAAGCCACATTCCTTTAGTGAGGGTAAATTTCCAGCCTCGGTCTGCGCCAATAAAGCCTTCAAGCTCTGGGTGCCCGTCCCATAAAATTTCAACGCTGCCGGTAACCATTAATACATTACCCGTGTCAAAATCAGGAAATAACAAACCTGCTTTTGGGTTTAATAAAAAGTTACCCAAGGTATTAAAAAAATTGTTACCTGCGTAATCAGGAATCGTTAATGTGTTACCTTCGCGCTTTACAAAGCCCGGCAACCCACCACGGTGAGAAACATCCACCCCTTCAATTTTTGGATTGTTTTTTGCGGTTATAAAGCTTGAAACAAAAAATGTATCGGTTGTGTCAATTAACGCACTAGCTGCGTTATCAAGTGTATTAAATTCAACTTTTTGTACCGCATTACTTTTAAGTAAAGGATCTCTATTAAGCGTTAAGTCGCGCGTTTGAATATACTGTGGGCAATTCCCAAAGGATTGATCAACATTAAAACTCACTTTATTATCACTAATTGCCTCACCTACGCGCACATTTAAACGGTTACGCCTACGCGTGCTTAGCTCAATGCCTAATAAACCAATTGGCGAGCCGGCAATATTTAACGTGCCATGTAAGGGGTCGTTTTTATCAACCGCGTGCGTCATTAATAACGACCTAGGTGTGGGGGCGCTTAAAAAGCCTGACTGCCCTGAAACAATAGATACCCACACATCGGCATTTTCATCAACACTGCCTGCAACCACAAATGGTAACTGCTCAAAAAAGGCCTGATGCTGCTCTGGCATAAATGAGCGCACGGCACGTTTGCCAAATGTTGCCATTATTTCTCGTTTACCGAGCTTGTCTTGTATTGCCAGCTCGCCTTCGTGAAAAGGGGAATCATCTATTGAATTTGTGTTTATCATTTTGCTTGTAATTCGTGTGCGTATTTTATGGGCTAAATTTAACTCAATACACAATGAATGATAATGGGTGTTTTATTGACTGATAATGCACAATACAATGACAATACTTGCACCCTCTTAGTGCCAGGCGCGCACCAAAATATAACAAAACGGGTTTTATCTTCACTCTAAAAATACATTAAATACTATTTAAACAATAACTTAAAAAACTGGCTGTATTTTTGCAAACATTCTATTAACAAGCCCGTTTTACTTACGGCAAAAATTTAGGTTGTTAGCACAATAGCTATTAGCAACCATCGGCAAAGAAGCCCGCACACAGTTATGCATATTGCGTATTTGTGGCGGGCTTTTTTGTTATTTGTATTTAAACCGTCACTTTAAGGAATGCCCTATGCAAACCTCGCAAAAAATACTCATTATTGGTAATGGTATGGTCGGACACCACTTTGTTGAGCAAATGCGCCAAAGCGATGCCAACGCAGACATTACTGTACTTTGCGGAGAAGCAAATCTTGCATACGATCGCGTGTACTTATCAAGTGTATTTGATGGTAAAACAGCCGCCGATTTAGCACTTACCACTCACGACAACTACAAACAGCTTAATATTAATGTGCATACCAGCCAGTGGGTTGAAGGCATTGATAGAACAGCAAAAATAGTGACCACATTAACAGGTGAGCAATACCCGTACGACAAACTTATACTTGCAACAGGTTCATTTCCGTTTGTGCCGCCTATAAAAGGTAACGACCAACCCCATTGTTTGGTGTATCGCACATTAGAAGATTTAGAACAAATAAAAGCCAGTGCCGCTGTAAGTAAAAGCGGTGTTGTTATTGGTGGTGGTTTGTTGGGGCTTGAAGCCGCAAACGCCATTAAGCAACTAGGGCTTGATACCCACGTAGTTGAATTTGCGCCACAACTTATGGCTGTTCAACTTGATGGACAAGGCGGTACGCTACTAAAAAATAAAATAGAAAAACTTGGCGTAACGGTACACACATCAAAAGCAACCAGCGAAATAGTAAAAGGCGAAACCAGTCGCTTTAGATTAAATTTTTCGGATGAGTCATTTTTAGAAACAGACCTAATTTTGTTCTCTGCCGGTATTCGCCCGTATGATCAGCTAGGTAAAATTGCTGATTTAGAACTCGGTGAGCGCGGCGGTATTATTATTAATAACCAATGCCAAACGTCAGATCCTGATATTTTAGCCATTGGTGAATGTGCCCTGTGGGACAAAAAACTATTTGGTTTAGTAGCACCGGGTTACAACATGGCGCGCGTTGCAGCGAGTCAATTAAGTGGTGGCGAGCTTGAGTTTTTAGGTGCCGATATGAGCACCAAACTTAAGCTATTAGGCGTGGAAGTAGGCTCAATTGGCGACGCTCATGCAAAAACGCCAGACTGTAAAGAGCTTATATATCAAGACGCTATTCGCGGCTGTTATAAAAAAATAATACTAAGTGAAAAAGGCGATAAATTACTGGGCGCTGTACTTGTTGGCGATACCAGCGATTACGATACTTTATTACAGTACATGCTTAACGACATGGACTTACCAGAAAACCCTGAGTGTTTAATTTTACCAGACAGCAGCGGCGCGCCGTCGTTATCTGGCAGTGCCCTACCCGACACCGCCACTATTTGTTCGTGTCACAATGTGAGTAAAGGCGACATTGTAGGCGCGATTGATGGCGGCTCATGCGATTTAGCATCGGTAAAATCATGCACTAAAGCAGCAAGCGGCTGTGGCGGTTGTGCTGCGTTATTAAAATCTGTTGTTGATAACGAATTAGCAAGTCGCGGTGTTGAAGTAAATAACCATGTATGTGAGCACTTTGCGTATTCACGCCAAGAACTACTGCACATGGTGAAAGTAGAAAGCATTAAAAGCTTTGATGACTTACTAACTAAACACGGCAGCGGTCATGGCTGTGAAATATGTAAACCT
>NZ_AUTN01000089.1:0-26726 GCF_000497955.1 Pseudoalteromonas sp. TAE56 | reverse complement strand
CATTAATGCTACGTTATCGCCCATTTATGGGGAATAACCACACTACATAGGCTCTGCCTTGCCTAAATACCAAACAGACTGCTGCAAATTTAACCTTGAAAGATCAACAGACCCTAGTGTTGAAATAGCTTTTTAATATCAGGCTTATTTAAAATGACTTAACGAGAGCCTCGTAGTTTTGCTTAAGTTATGTTTTACTCATCGTACCAGTTTAAACATAGAGAATAATAATGAATAAAGAAATGTTAATTGAACAAGTGGGCGCATTGTTTGTAAATGGCATGCCATTTAATCAGTTTTTAAATATCTCGGTTGAGTCACTTACTCCAGAGCAAGCAAAAATAAGTTTTCCTTGGCAAGACGTATTCATAGGAAACCCTGCGCAAAAAATATTACATGGTGGCGTTATTTCAGCCGTTCTCGACAACGTAGGAGGCATGCTCGCGGCAGCGAGTGTAATTGATAAGCTAACCGATATAGACATTAAGAGTGTACAGCAAAAGCTAGCAACCCTTGGCACTATCGATTTACGAACCGATTATTTGCGCCCAGGAAAAGGGGAGAGCTTTATAGCAAGTGCCACACTTATTCGCTCAGGCAATAAAGTATGTGTGTGTAGAATGGAATTGCATAACGAACAATCTGTTCAAATTGCTTTTGGAACTGGTACGTATTTAGTTGGATAAAACGCGCGTGGCAAGTAAACTAGCGGCCTTTTAAATCACTAAGTGTTTATTATGTCGATTGATACCGAGCAGCGTAAAGGTGCTATTTTTGCTTGTCTTGCTTTTTTTATGTGGGGTCTTGCGCCAATATACTTTAAGTTAATTCAGCATGTTACTGCCTTTGAAATTTTAATGCATCGGGTTGTTTGGTCGGTTGTATTTTTAGTACTGGTAGTAAGTGTTTTAAAGTATTGGGACAAAGTAAAACGCATCATTGTTCAGCCTAAGCTTTTGCTTATGCTTGTTATTACCTCTGCGCTGCTTGGGTTTAACTGGGGTTTATTTATATGGGCTATAAATAATAACCATATGCTTGATGCGAGTTTGGGCTATTACATAAACCCTCTTTTAAATGTATTGCTGGGAATGCTCTTTTTAGGTGAACGCCTGCGTAAGTTTCAAGGCGTAGCAGTGGCACTTGCCTTTAGTGGTGTTGTACTGCAGTTAATTAGTTTTGGCTCGTTTCCGGTAGTGGCATTTTCATTGGCTATATCGTTTGCGCTTTATGGTTTAATACGTAAAAAGTTACCTGTTGAAGCTCTGCCTGGTATTTTACTTGAAGCACTTATATTACTGCCTGTTGCACTCATTTATTGGTGGTTAATGGTGCCGACACCAACTTCAAGCCTACCAGCCAACGATTGGCATACAAATGCATTACTGATTAGTGCCGGTATTGTAACTACATTACCATTACTGTGTTTTACTGGTGCAGCTAAGCGCTTGCAATACACTACACTTGGCTTTTTTCAGTACATTGGACCAAGCCTAATGTTTATATTAGCAGTGGTGTTTTACGGTGAAATTTTTGATGCGGAGCGTGTAGTAACGTTTGCATGTATTTGGAGTGCATTAGCTATTTTTAGTTGGGACTCTTATCATCAATCACGTAAACGTAAAAAAGCGGCTATTACAGCCGCAGAAGTATAATTAACTAATAAAATGGTTAACTAACTACTTTATTACGACCAGATTCTTTAGCGTCGTAAAGCTTTAAGTCGGCCTGTTTTAATAGTTCATCAATTTGATAAACAGGCCCGTTTGAGAAGCCAATAGAGATAGTAAATTTAATTTTAGCTTTACTAAATTCTTGGCTATTCATTTCTATAAAATACCTAAAACCTTCAAGCCTTTTTAGTGCTTCTTGTTTATCAGTGTCGGCAAAGTACACTGCGAATTCTTCACCACCTAAACGCGCTACTAAATACTTTTTAAAATATTTACTAAAGCAAATAGAAAGCCCTTTTAATACTTCGTCGCCTACATCATGTCCGTGTGTGTCATTAATCACTTTAAAATGATCAATATCAAGCATTGCTAAGGATCCTGAACCTTGCTTACTTTTAATCTTTTTAAGTGACTTATTGGTTTCTTCAAAAAAGTAACGGCGATTAGGTAAATTAGTTAAATAATCAGTGTTAGCTTGCCGTTTTATTGTGGCCATAAGCTCTAACATATCGACGTTTTGGCTTAGACGACAATAAAACTCTTCATTATTAAAAGGTTTACGAAGGTAGTCGTTTGCACCATTTTTTAAAAACAACGTTGATAAATCAGACGAGTCTGCGGCAGAAACACCAATAATCACTTTTTCATCGTTGTCATATAAACGACGAATTTCAGTGCATAGTTCATCACCATTCATGTTTGGCATTTCGTTATCAGTAATAATTACAGATATATCAGGTGAGGCTTCAAGCGCGGCTAGTGCTTCTATACCGTCTTCGGCTTGTAGAATTTGATATTTATGACGTGCAAGCAAGCTGCAAATGTAAGTACGTGTAGATGCAGAATCATCAACAACAAGCACTTTTACATTTTCGTTGCGAGTTAATCTAAGTAATTGTCTTTCGAGGTATTGATACGCTTGTTTGTTTTCTTTAATGATGTAATCAATGATTGGATATTTTTCGACTGTATCGCGGGTTTGTTTATCAATATTACCCGTCATTACAATAGTTGGAATGTCAGCCTTAACAGTACACGGTACTGCTTCACCTGATGGGGCATCAGGTAATATAAAGTCGACTACAGCACAAAAGTAGCTATTTTTACTTATAAGCTCTTTTGTTTGTGCTAATGACTCAGCTATATCAACTTCATAACCTGCTTTAAGCGCGATGTGCTTTTGCACTCGCGCCATTGCAGGTGTATCTTCAACTATTAGTATTTTTCGCGTCACGTAACACCTTGTTTATATTTTGCAAAAATATTTGCTTATACAAGTTGTAACTGTTAAAACGCAAAAAAGCAAATAACTTAAGTACTTACAGGTTATCCGCTTCTGAATAATACTCTTGGCTAATTGGTGCTGGCCCTGACATTTTTGAACGGCCAAATAAAGTATGAAATTTAGTTTTACAGGTCGTTAGCTTTAAGTATTTTACCCAAGCTCGTTCGATTGGGTTAGTAGGTTCTTGTGAGCCAGTGACTACTGCTACAAACTGTTCTTGATGTTCGTTTTGCGGCTCAATTGTTTTGCTATATAAGCCTCTTAAAACAACACCGTGTTGTTCTAATATACTGGCTTCTAATAAGGTGAAGTTTCCGCTGCGGCTAAAGCCACGTGGAAAATTCTGATCATCATAAAATTGACGTTGGCTAACAAATGCTTGGCGTAGTAATGAAATGTTATTGCTCATAGCTTTATCCTCATACCCTATTAATTAGCTGGAGTATGATGCAAGTTTGGCAATTTATTAAACAAATTATTTTTATCGTGAGGATAAAAAATTGGATATCGATTTATTAAAAACATTCGTTGAAGTAGTGCGTACGCGTCACTTTGGTAAAGCGGCCGAAAACCTTTATATTACGCAGTCTGCAGTGAGCTTTAGAATTCGCCAATTAGAGCAAGGGCTTGGTGTTAATTTATTTATACGTCAGCGCAACAATATTCAACTTACCGCACCAGGCGAGCGCTTATTACCGCACGCGCAAATGATTATTACAGGTATGCAGCGCGCCAAAGTAGATGTTGCGCTTGCCGATAATATGCATAAGCAAATTAGCTTAGCAGGAACGCCTAATATTTGGGATGCTTTTTTACAGTTTGGTATAACAAATATTGTATCGGCGATGCCGGGCGTGTCGTTGGTTGCAGAAGTTAAAGCACAACAAGAAAGCACTCGACTATTATTAGAGCGTACGCTCGATTTAGCAATATTGTTTGATCCACCAAAAGTAGACGAGTTAGTAGTAGAGCGAATTTGTGAGTTGCCAATCATTCCTGTAAGCGGATATGACACAGCAACGAACGAAAACTTTTTTGATAATCAATATGTGTATGTTGATTGGGGAACTACTTTTTCTCTTTGGCATGCACGCCAGTTTACAGGAAAAACGCCACCTTACTTTAGAACTAGCACAGGACGTATTGCACTTGATTTAATACTGCAATGTGGTGGTAGTGCATTTATACCTCAAGTATTGGTTGAAGGACATTTAGAAAAAGGAGAGTTGTTTCATGTTAAAGGGGTAGAAAACACCTCAAGAGACGTATTTATCGCATACCACAGAGACAACGAGCAAAAAGAGCTAATAGAAACCTTAGTTAATTTACTTTCGCAAATGACGCCAAGCTTGTCTTTAAAGCAAAGTAAGTAAGAGAGACCATTTATTAAACTTTCATGTTATTTTGATTTCACATTTAATGCATTTTTATTAATAAAAAAAGACATTAATATTTCCATTGTAATATTACTGTCATTTAGCGATGACAAAATGCAGCAGTTTTAAAAATTAGTCTTTTGTGATTATCCAAGGAAATAACATGAAATTTGTAAAATCGAGCTTATGCTTAGCACTATTAAGTGGTTTATCTTTTAATGCACTTGCCGACGTAGACATTTACGGTAAAGCGAATGTAACAGTGCAATCATCAGATGATGGCGAAGGGTCTTTTACTGAAATAAAAAGTAATGCATCTCGTCTTGGTGTTAAAGGTTCTGAAAAAATAAATGATAGTTTAGAAGCGGTATATAAGTTTGAGTTTCAAGTTGATGTGTCTGATGCTGATTCAAAAGGCGATAACGACGATAACATTTCTGCGCGTAACCAATACGTTGGTTTAAAAGGTGCGTTTGGCCAAGTAGTTATTGGTCGTAACGATACTGCGCTTAAGCAATCTCAAGGCAAGTTGGATTTATTTAACGACCTTGAAGGCGACATTAAAAATGTATTTAAAGGTGAAAACCGCTTAGGAAATACAGTTAGTTATTCATCAAACTCATACGAAGGCTTTAAAGTACTTGCTACTTTTGTAGCTGAAGATGATGTAGACGCTGATAACGGTTACTCAATGGCAGTGACCTACGGTGACGTTGCACTTAAAAAGAGCGCGGTATACGCCTCTATTGCAGNCAGCCGATAGCGAAGTAAATGGCTACGATGTAGTGCGTGCATCAATCCAGGGTAAAGTTGAAAACTTTAAATTGGGCGCAATGTACCAAACACAAGAAGCAGTAGATGGCAGCGTAGAAGCGGATGGTTACTTGCTAAATGCTGCTTACAGCATGGGTAACAACACATTTAAAGTGCAATACCAAGATATGGACTTTGACGACAGCGACGATAAGTCAGCAATTTCAGTTGGTCTTGATCATAAATTAAATAAAAACATTAAAATATTTGGTTTTTACTCAAGCTTTGATATGGACAACAACGTTGACCAAGACTACGTAGGCTTAGGTATTGAATACAAGTTTTAACGGCAGGGCGTGTTTATCTTTGGTGGTTGAATTTGCAGCAGTGTGTTTGGTTTTTAGGCAAGGCAGAGTCTGTGAAATGTGTTATTCCCCATAAATAGGCGATAACGTAGCATAAATACCAAACATGCGCTGCCCTCAGGGTTCTTTCTAGGGACGATTTACTCTTTGTTGCTCGGTTTTTACTTAGCCCACTAGGTTACAAACCTCGCGCCGCGATTTAATCGCCCCTAGATTGAACAAATTTAAATCCACAAAGGTCAACACGCCCTAGTTAAAGCACTCCCTTTTTAACCGCGCTCTTTTGAGTGCGGTTTTTTTTGCTTTAAATTATTTACTTAGCCGCCCATAATAGAGCTTCATTTGGAATGAGGTGCGAGTCCTCGACTGTTCCCGCAACTGTAAGCAGCTGAGCTGTAAGTCAGATACAAATGGTATAATACCAATTTTATTAAAAACATGATCTTTCTAGCGAATTAAATAACTTACTAACTTTGTTAAAAATTATTCATATATAACAACTATATGTCATAATTTCCGCCTTGTTATTAAGCTATTTATTTGTTGCTGTAATAGCTCACTAATTTAATGCAATTGGTATGAATTTTTTTAACGAGCGGGTTTACTCATTTTTTTCTTGTAGTGCATTAGTATTTTTATCGCATTTTTAGTGAGTTTAACCTAGCCTAGGACTGACTATTGCACACTCAAACGCCATTAAATACACCATTGCTAAACGTTAAAAACGTATCGTGGGATATTGGCAATAAAACGATTCTCAAAAAAATAAACCTTAAAATAACCACAGGTAAATTTGTTGGCTTAATTGGTCCCAATGGCGCAGGTAAATCGAGCTTATTGCGTTGTCTATATCGTTTTAATAAACCAAGTAATGGCGTTGTAGAATTTAACAGCACAGATATTTGGCAGCTAAAAAGCGATGAGTACGCAAAAAAAGTAGCGGTTGTTTTGCAAGAAACCCCGTCGCAATTTAACTTAAGCGTATTTGATGTTATTGCGCTTGGGCTAACGCCTCATAAATCGCTATTTAGCTCAGTAACTAACACTGATAAACAAAAAGTTATTCAAGCTATCAATACCGTAGGGTTGGCAGATCATAGTGATCAAAGCTTTGAATCACTCTCAGGCGGTGAAAAGCAACGTGCCTTGATAGCCCGCGCCATAGTTCAGCAACCTCAACTGTTAATAATGGACGAGCCAACTAGCCATTTAGATGTTAAATACCAAATACAGGTAATGGAGCTTGCTAAATCGTTGGGTGTAACGGTGTTTGCATCGTTTCATGATTTAAACTTAGCCTCTGCAATGTGCGATGAACTAGTGGTTATTAAAAATGGTGAAATTACGCATTCAGGCGCCCCAAGTGAGGTATTAACCGAAAACATGCTAGGTGAGGTTTTTGGTGTCTGCGCCCAAGTAAATAACCACCCGCAAATATCGAAGTCGGGAAATAGCATTCCTCATATCACTTACTTTTATGGTTACAAATAATATGAGCGCAGTTAATACTCGCCAATCACTTGCGCTATTTATAAGTGCTGCAGCTGCTTTATTTAGCTTATTTGCAGCACTTAGTTTTGGCGCAGCAGATACCTCACTACAAGATGTACTTAATAGTTTTTTGCTCTCAAATGATGCCTCTTTTAATACGCGTATTATTTTTGAACTAAGAATGCCACGTACATTACTCGCTTTTTTAGCAGGCTCTGGCTTAGCCATTGCGGGGCTTATTTTGCAAACGGTAACGCGCAACCCCCTAGCCGACCCTTACTTATTTGGTATATCGTCGGGTGCCTCATTTGGCGTGGTGTTACTTATGGCGCTAGCAGGTATTAGTGCAGGTTTTATGTTATCGGCAGCAGCGTTATTAGGTAGCTTACTCGCTATGAGTTTATTAATTTTTATTGCAGGTAGGCAGCAAAGTGCACAGGTAGAATCAATGCTATTAGCTGGCGTTGCTCTATCGTTTTTATTTAGTGCGTTTACCAGTTTGTTGCTTTATTGGAGTGACCCTCAGGCGGTAGCCGCTATTTTATTTTGGACACTGGGCAGCTTTGCTCGTGCGCAGTGGGCTACGCTTTGGTTGCCTTTATTGGTAATTACATTGTGTACGTTTGTAATGCTGAGCTTTAGAAGACAACTCAATGCCATGTTACTGGGCGATGAAAGCGCAATTACATTAGGTGTCAGGGTCCAGCGCTTTAGAATACTTATGCTAGTTTTAAGCTCATTAATTACCGCTGTGCTGGTGGCTATGTGTGGTGGTATTGGGTTTGTAGGATTAATGGTACCGCATATTGTGCGCTTTTTTATCTCCCAAGGCACCATCGCGGGATTGCTTGTAACCAGCTTAGTGGGCGGTACATTTATGGTGTGGGTTGATGTACTTTCGCGCTCCTTACTAAAAAACCAAGAATTGCCTGTGGGCGTTATTACCGCTGCTATTGGTAGCGTGTTCTTTTTAAGTTTATTATTTTTTAGAAAGCGAAGGGTGTAATTCCATGAAAACCTTAATGGTTCAAGGCACTACATCAGATGCTGGTAAAAGCACCCTAGTTGCAGCCCTCTGCAGAGTGTTTGCTAAGCGAGGGGTAAAGGTTGCGCCTTTTAAACCACAAAATATGGCACTTAATAGCGCGGTAACAAAAGATGGCGGAGAAATTGGCCGTGCGCAAGCCTTGCAAGCAATAGCCGCTAAAGTCGAGCCCGAAATAGACTTTAATCCTATTTTACTTAAACCTAATAGCGATACGGGCGCGCAAGTTATTATTCATGGAAAAGCCATTAGTAATATGGAAGCGGGCAAATATCACGACTATAAAAAAGTGGCGATGGATGCGGTAATTACCTCACATAACCGCTTAGCTAAACGCTTTGATTTACTCCTTGTTGAAGGGGCAGGGAGTCCTGCTGAAATAAACCTGCGTGAAAACGATATTGCCAATATGGGTTACGCCGAAGAGGTAGATTGCCCTGTTATTATAATTGCTGATATCGACAAAGGCGGTGTGTTTGCACATTTGGTAGGTACACTTGCTTTGCTAAGCGAGTCAGAACAAGCGCGCATAAAAGGCTTTGTTATAAACCGCTTTCGAGGCGATATAAGTTTGCTGCAAGGTGGGCTTGATTGGCTTGAAGAATACACAAACAAACCCGTACTTGGCGTATTACCTTATTTGCACGATCTTGCGCTTGATGCTGAAGACACCGTCGCCATTGATAATAATGTAACCAACGCCACAATTAATATTGCAGTGCTGCTTGTACCACACATTAGTAACCATACTGATTTTGATGCACTGCGTTTGCACCCCAATATTAATATAAATTATGTGCGCCACACGCAAACTATCCCAGACGTTGATCTGATAATTCTCCCAGGCAGTAAAAATGTGCTGGGCGATTTAACCTTTTTGAAAAATGAAGGCTGGGACACTCAAATTAAACGCCACTTACGCTATGGTGGCAAAGTACTTGGCATTTGTGGCGGCATGCAAATGCTAGGCAATACGCTCAACGATCCCGATGGTATTGAATCGTCATTAAAGCAAGTAAATGGGCTTGCTCTATGCGACTTTGAAACCACGCTGACAGCACAAAAAGTATTAACTAAAATAACCGCTACACTACTTTTAAATAACCAACAAACACCGTGTAGTGGTTACGAAATACATGCAGGAATTAGCCAAGGTGCAGCGCTTAATAAGCCATTTATAACCTTTAATAAAAGCCACCCAAATGGCTTTAAAACAGATGGCTTTATTAGCTATGATAACGCCATTGCAGGCACCTATTTACATGGTTTATTTGATGAAGCCGATGCTACATCGCAAATTTTAAAATGGGTAAAACCAAGCGCCTCAATTAACCCAATTGGTATTGCCGCTCACCGTGAGCAGCAGTTAGAACGATTAGCAACCATGTGTGAAACGCATTTAAACATACAGCAAATTATCTCGATTTATGAAGGGCACAATAATGACTGAACAAAACAACGATAAACACCAAAAACGCCAACAAAAAGTAAAAGAACAAGTGGATGCGCGCGTTGCTGCAGCACAAGATGTAAAAGGTATTTTTCAGGTTATTACGGGTAATGGTAAAGGTAAATCAACCTCAGGTTTTGGCGTTGTAGCTCGCTGTGTTGGGCATGGTAAAAAAGCAGCCGTTTGCCAATATATTAAAGGTACTTGGGAATGTGGCGAGCGTAATTTATTACAAGGTGCAGGTGTTGAGTTTGTTGTAATGAACACCGGTTTTACCTGGGATACGCAAAATAAAGAAGCCGATACCGCAGCCGCGCAAGCAACATGGCAAGAGTCAAAACGCATGCTTGCTGATAGCAGTATTGATTTAGTATTACTCGATGAGCTTACGTATATGGTGACCTACGGCTACGTTGATTTAGATGAAGTAGTAACAGCGCTTAATAACCGCCNCCCGCCAATGCAGTCAGTTATTATTACCGGGCGTGCAGCGCACCGTACTTTAACCGACCTTGCCGACACCGTAAGCGAAGTACGTAATGTAAAACACGCATTCGACTCAGGCATAAAAGCGCTCGAAGGGTTTGATTACTAATGTTTAAAGCGTTTTTTATTGGGCTGCTGCTTTTTAGTGTATCGGGCAGTGCACTTGCAGAGCAGGTTAATGATTCTAAAAAACTGCGAATAATCGCGCTTGCACCACATATAGTCGAAAATCTATTTGCCATAGGGGCGGGCGATAATATTGTGGGCACGGTTGATTACGCCGACTACCCAAGTGAAGCCCAAAGTATTGAGCGCATAGGGGGTTATTACGGCATCTCGCTTGAAAAAGTATTGGCGCTTAAACCTGATTTAGTAATTGCGTGGAAAAGCGGAAATCAAAGCGAAGATTTAGCCCAAATAGAGCGCCTTGGCATAAAAGTATATTTAAGTAACCCGACCACAATCGCTGGTGTAGCCGACGAGTTACTTACTTTTGGTGAATTTACAGGGAACATTAAGCAAAGCCAGCAAGCGGCAAATGCATTTAAACATAAGCTAAATGGTATTGTTAAAAGCCAGCAAGATAAAAAAAATATTACCGGGTTTTATCAGTTATGGGCTGAGCCCATGATGACAGTAAGTAAAAATACATGGATAAGCCAACTGATTGAAACATGCCATGTAAGTAATGTATTTGCACAGAGCGTTACAGATTACCCACAAATTAGTATCGAAAATGTCATTGTTACTAAGCCACAAGTTATTATTATCCCTGATGAAAAATCAAAAACACCACAGCCGGTTGTTAATTGGCAAAAATGGCCAGAAGTGCCCGCTGTTAAAAATGATCAATTTATTAGCGTAAATGCTGATTTATTACATCGTTTTACTCCGCGGATGCTAGATGGACTCGCGGATATGTGTGATAAAATAGACGCATCACGTAAACAGATTAAGAGTACACAATGAGCGATTGGGCTACATTTTTAGAAAGTGAATTACAGCAATCTTACATGCAGGAAACGTTAGAGACTGTGGCTAATCGCCGCAATGAAGGTGTTGCTGTTTATCCGCCTGAACCTCAAGTATTTAGCGCTTTTGATGCCACAGCACTAAATGACATCCGCGTTGTAATTTTAGGACAAGACCCATACCACGGAGAAGGGCAAGCGCATGGCTTGTGTTTTTCGGTATTGCCTGATGTAAAAAAGCTGCCGCCGTCGCTTAAAAATATGTATAAAGAGTTAGCTACCGATATTAGTGGGTTTATTACTCCTGAGCATGGTTACCTGCAAAGTTGGGCAGATCAGGGTGTATTTCTACTCAATACAGTATTGACCGTTGAGCAAGGGCAAGCGCATTCTCATAAGCATTTAGGATGGGAGCAATTTACCGATAATGTAATAGCGCATATTAATAAACACTGCGAAGGTGTGGTATTTATTTTATGGGGTGCACATGCACAAAAAAAAGGTAAAGGCATAGATAGCGCTCGCCATCATATTTTAAAAGGGCCACACCCATCGCCGCTTTCGGCGCATAGAGGCTTTTTTGGCTGTCAGCATTTTTCAAAAACGAATGAGCTATTACTAGCCCAAGATGAAAAACAGATTAACTGGCAGGTGTAAATAACCTGGGCTCTGAATAATAAATTTATCTCATGCAGCTATTTTCAGCGCATTAAAAAAGGCTTCCATATATCGGAAGCCTTTTTGTTTAGTTGGGGCGTATTGAATTAAAAATCGAGCTCTTCAATCGCAATACTGTCTGTAAAGTAGTCTAGTTCTTGTAGTTCTTTACGTAGGCGTTGTTTGTCTTTTATTGCTTCTATTTCACGCCATTTTCTTTTTTTATTTTTCTGGGAGGTTTTCCTTGTTGTATCTGGTCCTTCTAATATCTCTAATATATCGTTTAGGCTATCCATGAACTTCTCCTATTGATTTTATTGACCTCAAGAATACCTATACCACAGGCATAACTAAAATAGAACAAAAAAGTGACAGTTATGTTACGGGGATGTGATGAGTTGATGAAGGTTTATACAAAGATTATATGGAGGAGTAGCGTATTTTAGGCATAAAAAAACGCCGCTATTGCGACGTTTTTTAAAACACGATTATAGCAAATTACATTGCTTTAAAGCGCGCCTCTAGTTGTTCTTGTGCATCAGCAAAAGAGCGAATACCTTCAGCTAGTTTTTCAGTAGCCATAGCATCTTGGTTATGTAACCAACGGAACTGTGCTTCTGTAAGTGGCTCTGGTTTTGGCTCTTGTGGAACATCGCTTTCAAGCAAATATTCTTGTGCGCCTTCAAGGTTACCTAAATCTTCTAAAAGATTAGGGCTAATAGTTAGCTTGTCACAACCTGTAAGTGCAATAATTTCGCCTGTATTACGGAAACTTGCACCCATCACAACTGTTTTGTAGTCATGGCGTTTGTAAAATTCAAAAATGCTGCGTACAGACTGAACACCTGGATCTTGTAGCGGATCGGTTGGTTTTTCCATACCGTTAGCAACGTGCCAATCTAAAATACGGCCAACAAATGGCGAAATTAGAAATACGTTTGCATCAGCACAAGCACGGGCTTGGGCATCACTAAATAATAAAGTAAGGTTACATTTAGTGCCTTCTTTTTCTAGCTGCTCAGCGGCTTTAATACCTTCCCATGTAGACGCTACTTTAATTAAAATTTTGTCTTTGCTTACACCTTCTTTTTCGTAAAGGCTAAGTAGGGTATGTGCTTTATCAATTGTAGCTTGTGTATTAAACGAAAGGCGTGCATCTACTTCAGTAGAAATATAACCAGGTACAATCTCGCTAATTTCTTTACCAAGTAATACGGCAAAGTAATCACATGCTAGTTCAAGTTGTTTAGCAGGCTCTTGCTCGGTTTCTTTTGCGTAGCTCCAAGCTTTATCTAGGTAAGGCTTATATGCTTCAATCTCGCTCGCTTTTAATAAAAGTGACGGGTTTGTAGTTGCATCTTCTGGTTGATGCTTTTTAATAGCTTCAATATCACCAGTGTCGGCCACAATAGATGAATGTTGTTTTAGCCTTTGTAGAGCTGAAGTCATTTGCTTTCCTCATTCCAAGCAAGTTAAAAGAAAAATCTAATCACTCTTAATATATACAATCCATACTGCAACAGTGTGACAATGCTTGATAGGTCTTATGTCCTGATCAATAAAAAAACGGCAATGCATGGGTTATTAAGAGAGGATTTATTTAAACAAAACGTGCTTTTCGTTTCATTTAATGTTGAAATTGACACTAAATAAATTACAAGTCAATAGCTAACTATGATCACTGTTATTTCACCTGCAAAAAATCTTGATTACGAAACGCCACCCGCAACAGACAAGTTCACTCAGCCTGAATTACTAGAGCACAGCGAAGAGCTCATGAAAGTATGCCGTGAACTAACACCAGCGCAAATTGGCAGTTTAATGAAAATTAGCGACAAGCTATCTGGGCTTAACGCAGCACGCTTTAGTGAGTGGGCACAGCCGTTTACACAAAGTAATGCTAAACAAGCNAAGCCGCACTTGCCTTTAATGGCGATGTATATGGCGGTTTAGATGCAAGTACGCTTAAAGCTAGCGAGCTTGATTACGCACAAAACCACTTACGTATCCTTTCGGGTTTATACGGCTTATTAAAACCACTTGATTTAATGCAAGCTTACCGCCTTGAAATGGGCACCAAGCTTGAAAACTCGCGTGGCAAAAACTTATACGAGTTTTGGGGCAGCGTCATAGCGAATAAACTAAACGACGTATTAAAAGCACAAGACGCACAATATTTAGTTAACCTTGCTTCAAACGAATACTTTAAAGCGGTAGATAAAAAAGCATTAAATGCACAAATTATTACCCCACACTTTAAAGACTGTAAAAACGGTCAATATAAAGTTATTAGCTTTTACGCTAAAAAAGCACGCGGCATGATGGCGCGCTACATTATCGAAAATAAAGTAACGCAGTTAAGCCAACTTAAAGAGTTTACTGTGGCGGGTTATTACTTTAGCCCAGAGGCAACAGCCAAAGAGCTTGAGCCGGTATTTATGCGCGACGAACAAAGTTAGGTTCATAAGCTTAAATAAAAAATTTAAAAGCCATGTATTGCATGGCTTTTTTGATGTTGGCGTTATATTTGCAATCTCATCTAATATTAATGAGAACACTAATTAAATAGGTGCAAATAAAATGATCAGCATTCCGTCAATTGACGAAGCCGAAAAACTAATAGAAGAAAAGCTCGGAGGGTGGTTTGATGTTGTAATAAGCCATATCCCTAATTTTATAGTTGCGATACTGATCGCAATTGTGTTTTCAATATTGGCGCGCTTTGCTGGCAAGCTGATGAAAAACATATTACGCCGCTCTCTCGACTCAACACAAATTGCCGACTTAATGGCGTCAATTTTTAAAGTTATTGTGTTGTGTATAGGTTTATTTATAGCGCTCGATTTTGTTGGGCTAAAAGGCACCGTAACTTCGTTACTTGCTGGTGCGGGTATTGTGGGTTTAGCCATTGGTTTTGCGTTTCAAGACATGACCGAAAACCTAATTGCAGGTATAGCAATGGGTGTACGTAAGCCATTTAAAACAGGTGACGTAATAGAAACCGATGATGTGTTTGGTTCAATACATTCTATAAACCTACGTAACACGCTAATAGAGAGCTTTTATGGGCAGTTAATACTGGTACCAAACAAAGTATTATTTAGAAACGTACTAAAAAATTACACCACGCTAGGTGTTAGACGCATAGAAGTACCCGTAGGTATTTCGTATGGCGACGACATAGAAAAAGCAAAAGACGTTATAGTCGATAAAATTAACGAATTTGACTTTGTAATACGCAAAGATGAAACCGCAGTATACGCCGAAGGTTTTGGCGACAGCAGCATTAACTTACTGGTGTGGTTTTGGATTAAATACCCAGGTGAGCCAGACTTTATGACAGTACGCCACAAAGGTGTTGTTGCCGTTAAGCAGGCACTTGATGAAGCTGATATTAGTATTCCATTCCCAATTCGTACTTTAGATTTTGGTATTAAAGGCGGCGAAAAACTCGATGCCATGATAAGCGATAAAATAAGCCAGCAATCATCAAATAAAGACAGTGGTGAGGGGACTGACTCTAACCAAAGTGAGTAATTTAGTTAAAGCTCATTAGGCAAAAGCATTGGGAAATAGTTACTTACCAACAGCGCGTTTTTACAGAGTAAAACGCGCTTTTTAGACATTTTATAAAATAAAGGATATTTCTAATTTTAAAGTTAAGTCCCTTCATATAAGTATAAATTATCATTTTCCCATAAGAGCGCAATAAATAAACTTGTAACCATTACAAATACATAAACAACGAGGTGTTTGGATAATAAATGCATTTTAGTGGTTTTATGTTTCTATTTTGTTTGTTTCCCTCTGTAAATTCGGGTTTTGAATAAATAAATTCATTTTTAGCTTTTGGTAGGCTAGATTTAACTTAACTGCTCTTTATTTAGTAAATACAAATGCCAAGCAAGAAAGAAAGTTCAGCTTTTCAAACGAGTCACTGGAGTTTAAAAACTAAGCTAACATTAATTTTCCTACTCGTAGGGATAATACCCGCCCTCATAATTACTACAATTTCTACATTACAATCAAAATCACGCGTCGAATACAATATATCTCAGTCGCTTGAGGCGATTAATCAAATAAAAAAAACTCAGGTCGAAAATTATTTTAATCAAAAAAGGGCAGATATTGAGCTTTTGGCTTTAATTGTTCCGCAGCTTGAGGAAGACAACTATGATCGCTTTTTTACAGAATATATACAGAAGTATGACTATTACGATGTGTTTTTAATTAATAACAATGGGCTTATTTATTACACTCAAGCTAGAGAATCTGATTATCAAACAAACATATTAAAAGGGAAATATGCGAGTTCAAATTTAGGAGATTTAATTAAAGAGGTTAAACAATCTAAAAGTTTTAGTATTGCTGATTACAAACCGTATGCACCAAGTAATGGAGAACCCGCTGCGTTTATTGCTATACCTGTTGATGGTAGCGATACAATAGTTGCTTTGCAGCTTTCAAGTGAAGGGACTAATCAAATAATGGGTGTTCGCGAAGGGATGGGAGAAACTGGTGAGAGTTACCTAGTTGGAGAAGATAAGCTAATGCGTTCTGATTCATATCTTGACCCAGAAGGGCATTCACTCAAAGCAAGTTTTGCAGGAACTGTAACAAAGAATGGTGCTGATACAGAGGCTGTAAATTTAGCTTTAAATGCTCAACATGGTACTAAAATAATAAAAGATTATAATGGAAATAACGTACTTTCTGCCTTCGATAGTATAAAGATTGGAGATTTTAGCTGGATTATATTAAGTGAAATTGACGAATCAGAAGCATTTGCACCAGTCCATCAGACTGTGCTTTTTAGTGTAATTTCTATAATAGTAGCTGCAATTGTTGTTGTATTTATTGGTGTTTTCTTTTCTCGAAAAATAGCGACTCCAATAATTGTAGCTTCCACTTTTGCTAAAAAAGTGGCGGCAGGAGATCTTAGCAGTAATATCGAAGTTAATTCACACGATGAGGTAGGCATGCTACAAGTTGCATTGCATACCATGTTAGAAAATCTCAGAAAAATGATTGGTGAATTATCTAACGTTGCAGTTCAGCAAGGCAGTACAGCAACAGAGCTTGCCTCAGTTACTGAGCAAACTAGCTTAGCAGTTACCGAGCAGCAAGCACAAACTATACAAGTTGCAGCCGCCACTACCGAAATGACTGAAACAGTAAAAGAGATAGCGAGTACAACTGCTAGTGCATCATTATTATGTGAAAATATTCAAAGAATGGCTCGAGAAGGCTCTGAAAATAATGATAGTACTTACAACGCACTTGTTTCTCTTGGAGAAGCTACAAAAAAATCAGCACATGAAGTGACGGAGTTGAAGCATAATTCAGAAAAAATAGTGAATGTATTAGGCGTTATTAAAAAGATAGCTGATCAGACTAATTTACTTGCTTTGAACGCAGCAATTGAAGCAGCTAGAGCTGGTGAACAAGGGCGTGGTTTTGCTGTTGTTGCTGATGAAGTACGAAGCTTAGCTAAGTCTACGCAAGAGTCTACAATGGAGGTTGAAGTGATAATTGAAGCTGTTGTGAGTGCCAGTAACGCAGCTGTTCAAGCAATGACAGACAATGTAGGACAAACAACTCAAGTTCAGGAAATAGCTAAGAAAGCAAACTTAATCAATAGTAATGTAGGCAAAGCAGTAGATGAAATTTTTGATATGGTTGTTCAAATTGCAACCGCCTCTGAGCAGCAAGCAACCACCATCGATGAAATATCACGAAATATAGGTGTCATAAATATGGGTATATCAGAGACCGAGCAGGCAGTTAGAGATATTGCACAGTCAAGTAGCGAATTGTCTAGGATGGCAAACGGTTTAAATGATGAGGCCCAAAAGTTTAGTCTTTAACTTACTCTATTAATTTAGAAATCTTTGATTTAATGACGCTAATCATACAGATATAACTACGGTAGGATGTTACAGGGACGTACCATAAAAGACGTAAATAAGCGCGTGCCAAATAGTGCACGCGCATAAATGAATATTAGAGTTGGTGAGACATTTTGCAACCGATGAGCTCGTAAATTACAAACTTCCAACATATTTATGTTTTATTCTAATATGTTAAATAACGCTAATTTTATTACGAATGATTTTTACGCCATCCATATTTTCTAAAAACTTTTGAGCTAGTGCGCGCTGAAAACCAGTTTGTGCTTCACCATATAAATCTACTTCACCATTTTTTACCTGCACACGAATATCACTTAACGCTAGGTTAGGATTAGTTCGTAGGGTGTTGGTGATAGCTTGTTGTAAGTTAGGTTGAGTGGCTACACTGCTTACTACGGCCATGTTGGTTGCTGCACTTACCTTTGTAGCGCAAGCTAATAAAAATAAACAACAAAATGATACTAAAGCGATAGTTAACTTGAAGCGGTTCATAACTTAATCCTTACATTACGGTGAATAGTGCAGCCACAATATGGAAATTCCATNTCGGCTAGGTTATCTTTGTAGTTACAATTTCGGTGCCAATATTAACACTATGAAATATAAGGGGATTTTATTAAGTGGGAATTCAGGTGGGCAAAAATTACATTTAAATGAGTATGAGTTACATGCTTGGGTTACATATGTAACAGGTACAAGTGACAGAGCTATAAAGCTTGCATTAAAAAGCCGACAAAAGCCGGCTTAGTATAAAAATGTTTTAGGTTACTTTTTCTTTTTAACCTTAGCCTTTTTCTTGGCTTTCATTTTTACTGGATCTTTACGCTTTTTAGCTGGTGGCTTCGCTTCTTTATGCTGTGGCTCGACACCTCTAATTACACGGCGTTTTAATTTTTGTTCAACGTAGCGCTCTACTTTATATAAAATACCAATATCGTGTGCTTCAACTAGCGATATTGCTATCCCTTTTTTACCAGCACGGCCAGTACGACCAATACGGTGTACATATACGTCGGCAGTACGCGGCATATCAAAGTTAATAACGTGGCTGATGTCAGATACGTCAATACCACGTGCAGCTACGTCGGTAGCAACTAATATGCTTGTTTTGCCACTGTGGAAGTTTTCCATGGCTTTCATACGTTTGTCTTGTGGCATTTCGCCGCGTAACCACGCTGCTTTTACATCGTTAGTTGTAAGTTCGCCAATCAATGTTTCTAAGCGTTCGCGAGTTTTAACAAACACAATCGCTTTAGTTACGTCAGGGTTTTTTAGCGTATTAACTAACAACTCAAGTTTGTGATGATAATCGTCGGCTAAATGTACCCATTGGTGAATTTTAGCCTTTTCTTTACGTGACGATTCGGCTTCTAATAGAGCTGGGTCGTTTAATGTTTTTTCAGCAAACCTTTCTACGCTGTCACCTTCAAGTGTTGCTGAGAATAAAAAACATTGGCGACGATTTTTAGCTTCGTCACAAATACGGCTCATTTCCTTTTTGAAACCCATGTCTAACATGCGATCTGCTTCATCAATAATAAGCATTTCTACATGTTCAGCATGAAAGTTTTCGGTTTCTAGGTATTCCATTAATCGACCTGGTGTGGCGATTAAAATATCATTATTTTTTTCAAAAATTTCTTTATGCGTGCCGTAGTTAATACCGCCTGTTACTACACCAATTTTTAGGTGTGTGCGTTTAGCTAGCAGTTCACATTGTTCATGAATTTGATAAGCCAGCTCACGAGTTGGGGTCATAACGAGTACGCGCGCAAAACCAGGGTCACGACGTGGGAAATCCAGTAAGTACTGAATAGCCGGAATTAAAAATGCCGCTGTTTTACCTGTACCAGTAGGCGCAGATGCTAAAATATCGCGCCCCTGTAGTGCTTCAGGAATAGCTTGTTGTTGAATGCTGGTTGGCGTCTCGTAGCCCATTTTATTAATGGCATCGAGTAGCTTGTTATCAAGATCAAATTCAGAAAATTGCATAGAGTGTCTAAAATAAGGGACAATTACCCTGATTATACGCGCTATGCTGCGCTTGGTGAATGAAAAGGTGAAAAAATGTCTGGTTTTGTATTTAAACAATTTAAAGTTGAACACGACCACTGTGCAATGAAAGTTTCTACCGATGGCATTTTGCTTGGTGCATGGGCTAATTTAAGCGGCGCAAAGTCATTACTTGATATAGGCACCGGCACCGGCTTACTAGCACTAATGTGTAAGCAGCGCAGTAATGAGCTTGATATAACTGCGGTAGAAATTGACGAAAGCGCCTATACCCAAGCATTACAAAATGTAGCTAATAGTCCGTGGCCAACTATAAGTATTACGCACCAAACTATTCAACGCTTTAGTAGTGAAGTTAAATTTGACGTGGTTATCTCTAATCCACCGTATTTTAATCACAGTTTAAAAGGCGATAATGCTGCGCGTAATGCCGCACGCCATACCGACGGATTAAGTTTTGAAGAGTTAATTAATGCGTTTAAACATTTAAGCCATAGCCGCTCTCGCTTTAGCTTAATACTCCCAAGCGTTGAAGGCGCATTATTTATAGAGCTTGCTACTCAAAATGGGCTTTATTTAAATACTCACTGCCAAGTAAAAGCCACGCCTAATAAAGATATTAGCCGCAGTTTAATGACATTTAGCTACGTAAAAAGCGATATAGAAACATCAATTCTGTGTATTAGAAACTTAGATAATACCTACACCGCTGATTATATAGCCCTGTGCAAAGCATTTTATTTGAAAATGTGAAGCAATTGTAAAATAGGAACGAATAACGCAAACTGACTAAAACCTATTGTTGAGAACAGATATGGATAGTCAGTTACCAAAATCCTTTATAATTATACTTGCCGTAGTACAGGCTATTGCTCTTACCCTTTTATATAGCAGTATAGAAAATAATGTGTGGCCAGCAACAAGCCCTACATGGTTAGTCTCACTTATTACATTTTCTATGAGCTTTCCTTTATTAATGCTAATGACCGTTAATAAAAATAATATAAAAACGTCGTTACTTTTAATCCTTCCTTTTTCCTTGTTGTTATCTTTACTGGGTGCGTATGCAGGCTTTCAGCAAGAGCCTCAAGAGTACGTAAGTAATAGCAATTTAATATCCGTTTTTATTTTTACTAGTTTAATAGCTGGCTTTAAAGGCCTTATGTACATTCAACAATTTGGTAGTTCAGAAAATGTTAGCTACAGTCGTTTGTTTAAGCTCTCTTGGCGTAATTTTATAATTTTTGGAGAATGCTGGCTGTTCGTACTTATTTTTTGGGGAATACTAAATTTAGGTGCGGCTTTATTTGATATTTTAGATATAAATTTTTTCTCTGAGCTACTAAGAGATGAATGGTTTTGGATCCCAACCTTAACGCTCGCATTTGCCTTTGCGAGTATCATATTTAGAAAGCTTTTGAACATTGAAGATAATATCGCTTTTTTACTACAAACTTTAATTAAGTTTTTATTGCCTGTTTTATCAGTTATTTCTCTCGGTTTTTTAGCAACACTTCCTTTTACCGGACTCAATAAATTATGGGAGACCGGAAGTGGCAGTTTATTAGTAATGTGGCTGCAGGTGCTCACGTTGTTTTTTGTTAACACTGTTTATAAAGATGACTCATCAGTTCGCCCTTATCACATGCTCTTGCACCGACTCGTTTTTATAAGCGTTGCGTTACTTCCAGTTTATAGTGTTATTTCTGCCTATGGAATTTACTTACGGGTAGAGCAGCATGGGCTAACAGTAGATCGTTGTTGGGGCATTTTGATTTGGTTTTTATTGGCGTGTTTTTCGTTTAGTTATCTTGTTGGAATTATAACAAAGCGAGACAATTGGCTAGAGCCGCTTAGCAAAATAAATATTGTGATGGGGTGGGTGGTGCTCGTTAGTATGCTTGCTGTTAACTCCCCTTTATTAAATTTTCAAAGCTTATCTACAAACAGCCAAATAGCGCGTTTAGATGCAGATAAAGTAACAATAGAAAAGTTTGACTATTACTATTTTGAGTACAGCTTAGGACGCCAAGGTTATTTAGCTATGCAGTTATTAAAACAGAAAATTGAAACGAGTCACCCAGAGCAATACGCTATCATCGATAGGATGTATGTAAATAATGAGTTTGCTTTAACGCTTGAACACACAGTCGGTGATTTTATTGAGCGCAGTGTATTTTGGCCATCACAAGCGCTAATACCTCAAGGTTTAATAGAGGCAGTATTTTCTGAACAACATTTTTACGATCGTAACTCTTTAAAAGAACATACTTACTATTTCATTGGCATGGATTTGAACAAGGATGATGAACTCGATTTTATAGTGATTGACGAAAGTAATGAAAATATAGCCGCATATTTCTGGTTATTCGACATGGGTAAGTGGCGATCAAGGTATATGAATGTCGAAAATCTTGAAGAGATTAGATACCTTAAAAGCATGATTGATAATAACGAATTATCTTTAGTTGAGCCTGAATATTCAAATCTAAAAATAGGGGATGTTGTTTTTAAAGTGAGGTAATACGTAACTTTTTTTTATGCTACTGCCCCTTAAACCTAAACTAATGATTATTAGTTTAGGTTTTTTGCTTTTAGTTTTTTATTTTATGTACAGCGCTTTAATAGTGTGTTTATAAATCACCTGATATGATTTAGCCATTGGCCACTTAATTTAAAAGGCAACACAATGAAAAAGTTAAATAAATTAGCATTACTTAGCACGTTAGCTGCCACCATTTTTGCAAGCCAAGGTGTGTTTGCTGCTATTACGCCTGTAGGGCTTTGGAAAACGATTGATGAGGATACAAACCAAGCTAAGTCGTATGTACGTATTACCCAAACCAACGGTGTATTAAGCGGCAAAGTTGAAACCATTCTTAACCCGGCAAAACAAAATGATATATGTAGTAAATGCGATGATGAGTTAAAAGATCAGCCTATTTTAGGAATGACTATAATCACGGGTGTAAAAGCACAAGATGATGGCGTTTGGGGAGACGGTGAAATACTCGACCCAACAAATGGTAAAACCTACACTTTACAACTAACCCCGCAGGATGAAGGTAAAAAGCTCGAAGTACGAGGCTACATTGGCTTTTTTTACCGTAATCAATATTGGTTAAAAGTAGAGTAAGTTTTACTGTTTATTTATTTACTAAACGTTAAATAATTAAGTATTAACTGAAATCATTTTTGCGCTTTGCCTTTCTTACTCACTAAGCCAGCTATATTTAATTGGCATTCAATTTTGAGTAAATAATAAAGGAAAAAAGATGATTAAGTACATAGTTGCTTTAATAATGCTGAGCACACTGTTAATGAGCGGTGGAGCAAGCGCAAAGGATGATGCTGTAAATACGGGTTGGTTTAATAACACGGCTATTAAAGGGTACGACAGCGTTGCTTATTTTACGCAAAATAAAGCCGTTAAAGGCAGCGACAAATATACGTTTAGTTATTTAGGTGCTGACTGGCATTTTTCGAGTGAAGAAAATAAAACGGCATTTGCAGAAAACCCAAAGCGTTATGCACCGCAATACGGTGGCTGGTGCGCTTATGCAATGGCTGATGAGGGTAATGCCGTAGGGATAGACCCTGAAGCATTTTATATTCACGAAGATAAGCTTTACTTAAATTATAGCCAAAGCGTGCAGCAAAAATGGTTAAGTAATTTACTACCGTACATTGTTATGGCTGATGGGTACTACCCACAAACAACCAATGTGATGACGTTTCAATAAATTGATTTATATTAATAAAAAAGCGCGTAACTAATTTTATAGTTACGCGCTTTTTTATTTTATTTTTCGGTATTTATAAGTGAATTAAAGCGTTTCGCCGTATTCAGTCATTACCTGTTCAACCCATGTTGCAATGCGGTCGTCGCTTAGCTCGTATTGACTGTCTTCGTCGAGCGCGAGTCCTACAAACTGTTTACCATCAGGCGTCAATGCTTTTGAAGCTTCAAACTCGTAGCTACTGTCGTTTGGCCAAAAACCAAGTTGAGTAAATGTTTGCGTATTTATTTCGTCGTGTAGCATGCCTAGCGCATCTTGAAACCACTGCCCGTAACCTTGTTGATCGCCCATGCCAAATAAAGCAATGGTTTTACCATTTAGGTTTACGTCGGCTATGTCGTCCCACTTTGACTCCCAGTCTTCTTGTATTTCACCAAAATCCCATGTTGAAATACCAAAGATGATAAAGTCGTACTGCTCTGCATTTTTTAGTGGCTCGTCTTTAATATTGTGCAGGGTAACTATATCGGCACCAATAATGTCGCGAATCTTTTCTGCTGCCATTTCGGTGTAGCACGTAGTAGAACCAAAAAATAAACCAATTTGCATCGTATTTATCACTGTGTAATTGCCTGATATGATAGGCTCAAGTTTACCGTAAGGTATTTTTAATTGATACCTTAGCAAAGCATGAGAGCATAATGTGACAACGCTATCTGACGATTCTTTTGAAAATAACAGCAGTATGAGCAGTAATAGCGACTACCTAGAAACCTTTTTAGATAGCCTGTACTTAGAACAAGGCGTAAGCGAAAACACATTAAGTGCTTATCGCAGTGATTTAGACAAGTTTTGCCTATTTTTAAAGGGCGAAAATTTAATGACGGTAACAGGGCTTGATGTTGAAAGTTACTTAGCGCATCGAGTCGATTTAGGCTTAAAACCACGCAGTACTGCACGTAGTATTAGTGCGCTAAAACGTTTTTATCAGTACTTTGTGCGCGAAAAACTAATTAGCGACACCCCCATGCTAAATATTTCTCAGCCAAAAGCAGGGCAGTCGTTACCTAAAACACTCTCAGAAGCTGAAGTTGAGGCATTATTAAATGCGCCTAACACCGAAGAAGCGATGGGACTGCGCGATAAGGCCATGCTAGAGCTACTTTATGCAACGGGTTTGCGTGTAAGTGAGCTTGTTGGACTGCGCATGGAGCAAATTAATTTGCGCCAAGCAGTGGTGTTTGTAAAAGGTAAAGGTAATAAAGAGCGGTTAGTACCACTGGGTGAAGAGGCCATGTATTGGCTTGAGCAATTTTTAAAGGGTGGTCGTGCGCAAATGATAAAACATGCCACCGATTTTGTGTTCCCATCTAAACGCGGAGTAGGCATGGCGCGACAAACCTTTTGGCATAGAATTAAACACTATGCTATTTTGGCAGCAGTTGAGTCTCCATTATCGCCCCATACTATGCGCCATGCTTTTGCTACGCACTTATTAAATCATGGGGCAGATTTACGTGTGGTACAAATGATGTTGGGCCATAGCGATTTATCAACGACGCAAATTTATACCCATGTTGCCAATGAACGGTTAAAGTCGGTACACGCAGAGCATCACCCGCGTGCGTAAGTTTGAAAGTAAATATCATTAAGCCGGTCAATATATTAAGTATTTTTAGGATAGAGAGAAGTTATGAAAAAATTAATGTTAGCAGGTGCCATGTTGTGCACAAGTATTAGTGCATTTGCAAATGGCGTTGCTGTAACACCAGATGCTAATGATCCTATTATTACTAAATTTGCCGAGCTTGGTGTAACTGTAAAGCAAATTAATCCAAGTCCAGTAGCAGGTTTAAAAGAATTGATCACTAATAAGGGCGTGCTTTACGCAAGTCCAGACGGTCAATATTTAATGCAAGGTACGTTAATTGATTTAAATAATCGTAATAACCTAACAGAGCAAGCATTAAATGGCGTGCGTGTTGAAGGTCTTAAAGAATACGAAGAATCGATGATTGTGTACAAAGCGCCAAACGAAAAACACAGCATTACTGTATTTACTGACATTAGCTGTGGTTACTGTCGTAAATTACACCGCGAGTTAGACGATTTACTTGATGCGGGTATTACCGTTAAGTACTTAGCGTTTCCACGTGGTGGCTTACAAGGTTCAGGTTACGCAGATTTAATGAATGTATGGTGTGCACGCGATCAGCAAGAAGCACTAACAGAAGCTAAATCGGGCACAAGCACTAAAGTAGTTGCAGGCTGTAGCGCACCGGTTGCAGAGCATTACCAATTAGGTCAAAGCTTTGGTATTAGCGGCACACCCGCTATTATTTTAGAAGATGGTACAATGATCCCTGGTTACCAGCCAGCAGCAGCACTAAAAGCAGCATTAGAAGCTAACAAAGCGTCGTAATTAAACGCTTAGTTATTATTAAAAAGGCCTTAATGGCCTTTTTTTGTCTTTTTAATACGACTCAATAAGTTAAAACCCTGCATGAAAAAACTAATCATTGCGCGTGAAAACGTTGACGACTCGCATCTGCCGAGTAATTTACACCCTGTAATTAAACAAATTTATGCTAACCGCAATGTATTCAATGCCGAAGAGCTAAATAACAGCGTAGCTACGCTTCACGACTTCAAATTGTTTAAAGACATCGACAAAGCCAGCGACTTATTAATTGAAGCATTAAAAGCGCAAAGCCAAATATTAATAGTTGGCGACTTTGATGCCGATGGCGCAACAAGCACTGCAACATTAATGCAAGGCCTTGAGATGTTTGGCTTTAAACATTTAGATTACTTAATTCCTGACAGGTTTAGCTTAGGATATGGCTTAAGCCCCGCGCTTGCTGAGCAAATAGTACAAATAAAACCTGATTTAGTGATCACCGTAGATAACGGCATATCGTGTATTGCCGGTATTGATATTTTAAAAGCGGTTGGCATAAAAGTGCTGGTAACAGATCACCACTTACAAGGTGAGCAGCTGCCAAATGCAGATGCAATAGTAAATCCAAATAGACATGAATGTGATTTTCCGTCTAAATCTATTGCAGGCGTTGGCGTTGCTTTTTACTTATTAATAGCGCTGAGAAGCGTAATGCGAGATTTGGGTTATTTTGAGCAACAACCACCACCTAATCTAGCTAACTTGCTCGACATTGTAGCGCTTGGAACGGTTGCCGATGTAGTGGCACTTGATGCAAATAACCGTACCTTAGTACACCAAGGTTTAGCACGTATTCGCAGTGGTAAAACACGCCCAGGCATTACCGCGCTTATTGAAGTGGCTAACCGCAATGCTGCCCGCTTAAGCGCAAGCGACTTTGGCTTTTCACTTGCGCCGCGTTTAAATGCAGCAGGGCGATTAGACGACATGAGTTTGGGTATAGCGTGCTTGCTTAGCACCGACATAAACCAAGCGCGTAGTATAGCTGGCGAGCTCGATAGCTTAAACTTTGCAAGGCGCGAAATAGAACAAGGCATGCAAGCCGAGG
>NZ_AUTN01000088.1:0-2783 GCF_000497955.1 Pseudoalteromonas sp. TAE56 | reverse complement strand
TAGCCATATTATTGAATTTAGTGGCCGCGTCACTAGCAGGTGTTGTTATTCCGTCTATTTTAGACAAAATGAAAATTGATCCTGCGTTATCTGGTTCGGTAATTTTAACTACCGTTACCGATATTGTTGGGTTTGTTACCTTTTTAGGTTTAGGCAGTTTATTGCTTTTATAAGCCTTGTACCAATTCGCTTAATTAAGTGAATTGGTATTACTAATAGGAAAATACAATGACCTTTGAAGTCATGATCTGGTGTGCAATTGCTTTGTGTATTTCACAATCGGCAATATTTTCGGGCTTAAACTTAGCGTTTTTTTCACTAAGCAGGCTTCAGCTTGAAATGGAAAGTGCAAAAGGGAACGAGGCGGCCATAAAAGTAATGGCCCTTCGAAACGACTCTAATTTTTTATTGTCGACTATTTTGTGGGGCAACGTAGGTATTAACGTACTACTTACACTACTTTCTGATTCGGTATTAATGGGCGCAAGTTCGTTTTTATTCTCAACTATCGCAATTACTATTATTGGTGAAATAACACCGCAGGCTTATTTTTCGCGTAATGCGTTAAAAATGGCAAGCCTACTTTCGCCGTTAATTAAGTTTTATCAGATTCTGTTTTATATAGTTGCTAAGCCAACGGCTTTAATACTCGATGCATGGTTAGGTAAAGAGGGGATTACGTACTTTGCTGAAAGTGAGCTCAGGGGGATTATTCGCAAACACATAGAGGCTGAAGAAGCTGATGTTCAACACGTTGAGGGAATAGGCGCGCTTAACTTTTTTAGCTTAGATGAAATAAGCGTAACCAAAGAGGGTGAGGTAATTGATCCAGACTCTATTATTGCTTTGCCTACTAAGCTTGATTTGCCTATTTTCCCAGACCTTACATTAACAACTGATAATGAGTTTTTACGCAAACTACATAAGTCAGGTTATAACTGGGTGATCATTACCAATGAAGACGGTTGGCCTTTATTAGTGGTAGATGCTGACGGCTTTTTAAGATCAGCGTTATTTGAGCCAGATACGTTTGACCCTTATCACTATTGTCACAGACCTATAATTGTTGCTGATGAAGCGATGCGTTTGAGTGAAGTGATTTTAAAAATACGGGCTAATCATTCTTTAGATAAATCGTTTGATGGGGCCATTGATCACGATGTGGTATTAGTGTGGAGCGATGTAAAACGCATTATTACCGGCGCTGATATATTTGGTCGGTTGCTCAAAGGTATGAGTGCACCAAAACTCGAACTGCATGAAAATACAGAGAATAAAAAGCCGCTATAAAGCTGTCTCTTGATCACAAGTCTGACTCAAGAGATTTTGCTAAATCGTAGCCTTCCAGGATGGCTTGTAACTTAAGCCATCCTTTCCATAACACTTTCACAGATGCACGCCCTGTGCGCTTGGTATCTTTCCAGCCTCCTAACTTTGCCAGTTCCTGATACGCCCATGACATATTTGGAGCAGTTTCAGGCAATGGTGTTTTTATTCTCTTTAACCACAATAACTTCCATGCTTTGGGAGATAACAGTTGTTCACAACTTGGGGAATCAGGCTGCTCATTGGTGAACTTTAGTTGCAATATTCGCGTCGCAATAAAGCCATTAATCGTCACCAATCTTTCCATGTTATCTTGGCTTTGAAGGCGTAAACTTTCGATATCCGTACCATCACTTTTCCAGACTTTATGGTATTCCTCTACAAGCCAACGGTGCTCATAGTAGGTGATGATAGCTAAGGCGTCTTCTTTGCTGGTGACTGGTTCACTGGTTAATAGGTGCCAGCTTAAGCCGTTCTTAGCGTTTCCTCGCTCTGTACAGCCGACATAGTAAACTGGGAGGGAGTGTCCTTTCTTATTGTAAGGCGCTTTGAGTGTCACTGGCGCATAGGTGATATCCAGTGTTGCGCTTCGGGCTTTTCTTCCTCCTTTTTGTGCAATGTGGATGTGTTTGGTGCCTGCACTCATCAGCTCGCTTGCAAACGCATAGAGCTTATCCTCACCTTCTTCAATATGACGACTTTGCATCGAGCGTACGACGAATCGTTGCTGCTCGGTCAGTTTATACTGCAAGTATTCGTAGATGTCCGCTTCGCGGTCACACACCGATATCACGTTCGCCATTTGTCCTTGCAGCCGCTCTGCCATCGCTCGTGACGCTGACTCCCACTTGTAACTTTCTTTTTCTTCGTAAGAAGTCGTCGCGTGTTTTTCTCTTTTTCCAATCGTGTTGATATCACGACTCCAGCGAGACTGTTCAATTAATCCCACAACTTGCTTTGTGTCTGGCGCAAACAGTAATACGCTATGAGCTAACAAGCCTCGTTGTTTTGCTCCTCGTCCGACATGACCCAAATCATCTCGAATGGAGGAATGCTTATAAATTAGTGTGGTCGTGTCTTCTAATGCGAGCAATAAGTTATGACTTTTTGCTTGTTCAACCGTGGCTTTAAAGCCTGACTCTGCTATAGCCGTTGCGTCAATATTCTCGTTGCGAATAAAGCGGTAGGCACCTTCCATATCGGCGGGGGATTGAGTGATGTTCACAAGTGGTTTTCCTGGTTCATTTGCAAGCGTTGATGCTAACTTTACCAGACGCGCTGTTCTTCTTGGATCACCTAAGTCCGATTTACCGAATTGTTGTTTTGCCCAATGAGTATGTTCGTTAATCATAATGTGCCCTCAAACAAGATTTGAAGATCTGATCATGACATTGAGATTTAGTTCAAAAAAATCCCCGCTAATTTCTTAGCAGGGATTTGTGTATAAGAGACAGCTA
>NZ_AUTN01000087.1:0-21081 GCF_000497955.1 Pseudoalteromonas sp. TAE56 | reverse complement strand
GGGTATTATTTCCTTTGCAGGTTACGATGGCAGCGTTTACTTAATGGGGTGGACTGGTGGTTATGTACTATTAGCTATGTGTTTAGCGCCTTACTTACGTAAATTCGGCAAGTTTACCGTGCCTGACTTTATTGGCGACCGTTACTATTCACGCACCGCGCGTTTAGTGGCAATTGTATGTGCCATATTCATTTGTTTCACTTACATTGCAGGGCAAATGCGTGGCGTAGGCGTGGTGTTTTCACGCTTTTTAGAAGTAGAAATAGAAACCGGTGTTTACATTGGTATGGTGATTGTATTTTTCTACGCCGTACTAGGCGGCATGAAAGGCATTACCTACACGCAAGTAGCGCAGTACTGTGTACTTGTATTTGCATACCTTGTACCAGCCATTTTTATCTCGATGATGATGACGGGTCACTTCTTCCCACAAACAGGTTTTGGTGCCACATTAATTGGCAGCGATGGCGTGTACGTACTTGATAAACTAGACGGCTTAAGCGCTGAGCTTGGTTTTGCACAGTACACCGAAGGCTCTAAGAGCATGATTGACGTGTTCGCTATTACTGGTGCATTAATGGTAGGTACTGCGGGTTTACCACATGTAATTGTTCGCTTTTTCACTGTACCTCGCGTAAAAGACACGCGTATTTCTGCAGCATGGACTCTTGTGTTCATCGCGATTGTTTATACCACAGCACCAGCGGTTGCCTCGTTTGCTCGTGTAAACATGATTGATACCATAAACGGTAAAGATGGCAGTGGTACAGAGTATGCAGAAGCACCAGGGTGGATTAAAAACTGGGAACGCACAGGTTTAATTACATTTGATGATAAAAACGGCGATGGCAAAATGTTCTACACGGCGGGTAAAATCACCGATCCGAACAGTGCTAACGAAGTAAACGTAGACCGCGACATTATGGTATTAGCTAATCCAGAGATTGCTAACTTACCAGCGTGGGTAATCGCACTTGTAGCTGCGGGTGGTATTGCCGCTGCACTGTCTACAACAGCAGGTTTACTACTGGTTATTTCAACCTCTGTTTCGCACGATTTACTCAAGCGAACTCTCAAGCCCGATATTACCGACAAGCAAGAGTTACTTGCAGCGAGGTTGGCAGCCATGGTCGCTATTGTTATCTCCGCGTACTTTGGTATTAACCCGCCTGGATTTGTGGCATCGGTAGTGGCATTTGCATTCGGCTTGGCGGCAGCGAGTTTCTTCCCAGCAATTATTATGGGTATATTCTCTAAAACAATGAACCGCGAAGGCGCAATTGCAGGCATGGTAACGGGTATTGGCTTTACCGCTGCGTATATCATTTTCTTCAAGTTTGTTAGCCCAGAGCTAAACAGCCCTGAAAACTGGTTCTTAGGTATTTCACCTGAAGGTATTGGCTTAATTGGTATGATTATTAACTTTGCAGTAGCTGCAATTGTTCTTAAGTTTACTAAACCTACACCAGTTGAAATTCAACTAATGGTTGAAGGTATTCGTAACCCTAAAGGATCGGCTGAAGCGCATGACCATTAGCCACAATTTATAAGTTACAGTTTAGAAAACATAAAGCACCAAAAGCCCGACTTTAGTCGGGCTTTTTATTTGTTTAATAAATAAGTACATTGGTGTTGTGTATACTTTTTAATGAGTACAACAATGAGTGTAGAGCAACAAGAAATAGCCCAATACGTTTGTTTGCAAGCGCCTTTTACACTGCTTGATAGCAGCGCATACGAATATTTTGTAAATCATCTTGATATTATTTACCTCACCCGCGAAAACCAAACGCAGTGGTTACAAAGTGAAAACCCTAAACTATTTTTAATTCGCTCTGGTTTGTACGACCTAGTTGATGGCAAGGGGGATGTTGTTACACGCTTAGCGCAAGGTGATTATTTTGGTTTTCCGTCGCTGTTAACCGGCGAAGCAATTCAAAATAGGTTAGAGGTACAAAAAGAAGGCATAGTGTATATGCTCTCTCAAACGCATTTTGATTATTTACGCCGAGAATACAAATCGTTTGAGCAATATTTTGTACGCGCTCATGCTAACCGGTTGTTGTCATCGCATTATAAAAGTAAAAACGATAGTTGGTCTGAACGTAAAATATCAGAGCTGATGACCCGCACAGCAATTACACTTTCGCCCGATGCAAGTATTAGGCAAAGCGCTAAAAAAATGAAAGAGCATGGTGTCTCGTCAATAATGATAACGCAGCACGCACACTTAGTGGGAGTTGTGACTGACCGCGATTTACGTAATCGAGTACTTGCTGACGAGGTAGACCCACAAGATGCAGTCAGCAGTATTATGACCGCCAAGCCCAAGTTTATATTTGAAAATAACCGGGTGTTTTCGGCGCTGCACTTAATGCTTAAATACAATATTCATCATTTGCCCGTGCTCGACGAAAACCATAACCCGATAGGAATGATAACCAGCACCGATTTACTGCGCCAACAAAAAAGTGACCCCGTACAGCTTATTGGGCGCATATACAAAGCGCATACTGTTACTGATTTAAAACGCTACGCAAAAGAAATCCCCGAACTTTTGCGTGGTTTTTCGTACAACATTGACGACATATCGCTAATTGGTAAATTACTCAGTGGTTTAACTGATGCGCTTACATCGCGCCTTATTCATTTATTTCAAGAAGAGCATGGCGCAGCGCCAACCAGCTTTAGTTTTATTTGCTTTGGCTCGCAAGCACGCGAAGAGCAAACTCTGCATTCAGATCAAGATAACGGCTTATTACTTCCAAACGACTTAACTCCCGAGCAACACGCTTACTTTAAAAGCATGGGGGAGTTTGTATGTGAAAACTTAGTTGAATGCGGCATTAGGCGTTGCCCAGGTAATATTATGGCAAGCAGCGATGAGTGCCGTATGAGCGTAAACGACTGGAGCGAGCGATTTTTTAAATGGATAAAAAGCCCAACGCCTGATGCAATGCTTAACTGTAAAATATTTTTTGACCTGCGATTTATTGAAGGCTCAAATACTTTATACACCGCTTTTTGCGAGCAATTAATTCGTATATCGCGTAACGACTTATTCTACGCCGCAATGGCAACCGACATAAGCAGCAACAGCGTGCCAATTGGTTTATTTAATAAATTTAAAACCGAAAAAACAAATCAAAATAATAAATATATAGATTTAAAAAAACGCGGTGTCGTAATTATAAATGACATAGTGCGGTTATACGCTTTAAAAGCGGGTATTAGGCGCGCCAACACACAAGAGCGATTAGACGCACTACTAAAACATAAACTGATCAGCAAAGAAGATATATATAACCTAAAAGACTGCTGGCGGTTCTTAACGCAGCTTCGCTTGAGTACACAAATAAACGAAGAGGGCTTACCGAGTAACTGCATTAACCCTAATAAATTAAACTCACTAGAGCGCCATCAACTAAAAGAAGCGTTTTACCTTGTTAAACAAGCGCAGCAAGCCGCCGCGTTTAAGTTTGCTCGCGGCAGTTTATAATGATGGATTACTAACATGGTAAAAAAGCTGCTCACTCGGTATTTAAAGCGCCGTAAATTACTAGGCAAAAATGCCTTACAACAACGTTATTTGGTGATTGATTTAGAGCTCACTGGACTTGATGCAAAACAGCACGAAATTGTATCACTAGCGTGGGTGATAATAGATAACCAATGTATAAAAATGAGCGAGTCGCAACACCTGATAAATAAAGACGTAAAAAGTTTAGCTCAAAGTCCTGTTTTTCATGGGATTAGTGATGATGCTATAGCAAAAGGGCAAAGCCTAAATAGTATATTAACGCAGTTAAGCAGACATTTTAGCGACTGTATTTTAGTGTTTCATAATGCCATGCTCGACTGGGGATTTTTAAAAATAGCGCTTAAAAATGCCAATATAACCACGCAACCTAAACTTATACTCGACACACTGCATATTGAGAAAAAACGCTTACTTCATCATTCAACTGAAATAAAACAAGATGATTTAACCCTTAGCATGTGCCGCACACGTTATGAGTTACCAAGCTATCATTGTCATCATGCTCTTACCGATGCACAAGCGACCGCCGAGTTACTGCTAGCCCAGTGCCATCAAATAAGCCGTGGCAAAGAGTTAAAAGTAGGCGAGTTGACGTAGGTTGGCTGTAGGCGGGGCTTTATGCCGCGCGAGATAAACTCCCGCCTACAATAAAGAGCAGTTTACTTTTATTGTTATCCGTATAACTATAGGTACAGTTACGTAATCATTATTTACTAATTACTTCAAGGAACGAACATGAAACTCATCACTACTATTTTCTTAACCTTATTCCCACTTATCACTTTTGCTAATTCAAGCTTGCCTGCTAATCGCCATATTGCAGTGCAGGGTACTGCAGAGGTATTAGCAAAGCCCGATATGGCTAAGATTTCTTTTGAAGTAATAAGCTTTAAAGACAAATCACTTGATGCTAAACGTGATGTTGATGATCGAGTAAATTTGTTACTTAAAGGATTAAGCAAGTACGGTGTTAAGGAGATGGATGTTTCTGCTACAAGCCTGTTAACTTACAATGATGACGACAAGTTTAATGTCGAGAGCGGTACAGCAATTAATGCAGGATATGTAGCAACAAGAACACTTAAAGTAACATTAAGAAATATTGAAAAGTTGAATGATTTTATCGATTTTGCATTAAGTGTAAAAATTAATGAACTGACGAATATTGAGCTTATGTCTTCAAAAGCCGCGCAGTTAGAAGCTGAAGCAACACAAGGCGCAATAGATAACGCTATAGTTAAAGGGGGTAAGCTTGCTAAAGCATTTGGCGCAGAGCTTGGAAAAATTTACAGCATTAATTCAAATTCTAACCGTTCAAGTTATGGTTATGGCGCAGATAATTTTGAGAGAATAGTTGTAACCGGTTCTAAAGTTACTAGAAATCCATTTGAGCAAGGTAGATACCTGCAAGAAACTATTACATTTAAATCATCAATAAACGTGGTGTTTGATTTAGAAGTAAATGAATAAGTTAAAATTTTCATTTCAAATACATTTTCATAATGTAAGCTGGCTTTAAGTTTTTGATTAATTTAAAGGTAGCCATATTATGAGCGATGAAAATAACACGTTAAAAGCACAAACTGAGGCAAAAATAGCAGCAGGGCGTAAAGGTAATCCTGATTTTATGAAAGGTGTTGATGAAACGATTGCACAGGCAAAAGCGTTTCAACAAGGTGCTAATGCACTTGATTTAAACCAAAGCGCACCAAGTTTTGAGTTACCAAATCAACATGGTCAATCGGTGCAGTTAACCGAGTTACTTGCTAAAGGACCTGTAGTTATTACCTTTTATCGTGGTAGTTGGTGTCCGTACTGCAATTTACAGCTCAAAGCGCTTCAAGTACGCTTGCCTGAAATTCACGCATTAGGCGCACAATTGGTGGCTATTAGCCCGCAAGTACCCGATGGCTCAATGAGCGATGATGAAATAAGTAAAATGGATTTTTTAGTGCTGAGTGATCAAAATGCCGATGTAGCAGCAAGCTACGGCGTAGCATGGCAAGTACCTACATTTTTACTAGAGCATATGCGAGTAGACCGAGGCCTAAATTTAGAGTCGGTTAATAATGGCAATAGTCGTGTTTTACCGATCCCCGCCACCTTTGTTTTAGATAAACAAGGTAAAGTGACTTGGCGTTATGTTGATGTTGATTATCGTACTCGTTCTGAGCCAGAAGATATAATTAGCGCATTAAAAAATTTAGTATAAAAAACTTAATTTAAAAAGTCAGAACCATCAAAGAGCTTGCAATGCGTAAGCTCTTTAACCTTAATTTAAAGTTTCTAATGCTTCCCTCTTATAATCAGATGCAAGGTCGATTACAATACAGACATCTAAAAGGCGTATTGCCTTTATCTGCACGCTAAGAGAGTGGATTTTATATTTCATGGCAATCAAACTTGCAATTAATGGTTTTGGTCGTATTGGTCGAAATATTGTCCGCGCGTTATACGAGTCTGGTTTGAGCGACGATATAAAAATTGTTGCGATTAACGAACTTGCTGATCCTGAAGCTATTGCTCATTTATTAAAATACGACACATCCCACGGTCGTTTTTCTTTTCCTGTAAAACTTGGTGAAGACACCATTAGTGTTGCAGGCGATACCATTGCACTTTTTTGTGAAGAAAACCCAATTGAATTACCTTGGCAAACGCTCGATGTAGACGTTGTACTTGAATGTACGGGTGTTTATCACTCGCGTGAACATGCGCAGCTACATATTACTGCAGGCGCTAAAAAGGTGTTGTTTTCACACCCGGCTGATAACGATGTTGATGCTACGATTGTGTATGGCATTAACGACGATGAGCTTAAACGCGAGCACACAATTGTGTCTAACGGCTCGTGTACAACTAACTGTGTTGTGCCGGTTATTAAAGTATTAGATGATGCATTTGGTATTGAGTCGGGCGCTATTACAACGATTCATGCGTCGATGAACGATCAACAAGTGATTGATGGTTATCATCATGATTTACGCCGTACTCGCGCTGCAAGCCAATCAATTATTCCAGTTGATACAAAGCTCGCCCGTGGTATAGACCGTATTTTACCTAAATTTAAAGGCCGTTTTGAAGCCATCGCCGTACGTGTTCCTACTATAAATGTAACGGCAATGGATTTAAGTGTAACGGTTAATACCGATGTAGATTTAAACGCAGTAAATAACGCACTTAAAGCACAAGCAAAAGACCGCTTAGAAGGTATTTTAAGTTATACCGAAGAGCCGCTTGTATCGGTTGATTTTAATCACGACCCACATTCTTGTATTATTGATGGCACACAAACACGTGTTAGTCACAAACGACTGATAAAGTTATTGGTATGGTGTGATAACGAATGGGGTTTTGCTAATCGCATGCTCGACACAGCGCGTGCTATGATGGCAGTGAATAAGTAATTTATTAATATAATAATTTTAAACGTATTTTTCAGGTTCAGTATCGTTAACTAAGGAGATGTTCATGTCGGTCATAAAAATGGCAGATTTAGATTTAAACGGCAAACGCGTATTAATTCGTGAAGATTTAAATGTACCAGTTAAAGCAGGTAAAGTGACGTCAGATGCGCGTATTCGTGCAGCACTACCTACTATTAAATTAGCGCTTGAGATGGGTGCTAAAGTAATGGTTATGTCACACCTTGGCCGTCCTACGGAAGGGGAATATGATGAAGAGTTTTCGCTAGCACCTGTCGCTGATTACTTAAACGATGCCCTTGAGCAAACTGTACGTTTAGAAAAAGATTACCTAAACGGTGTTGATATTGCTGATAACGAAGTTGTTGTTTTTGAAAATGTGCGCTTTAACAAAGGCGAGAAGAAAAACGACGAAGCCTTATCTAAGCAACTTGCAGCACTGTGTGATGTATATGTAATGGATGCATTTGGTACGGCTCATCGTGCACAAGCATCTACCCATGGCGTTGGCTTATTTGCTGATGTGGCATGTGCAGGTCCATTGTTATCAGCTGAGCTAGAAGCGTTAGGCAAAGCACTTGATAACCCAGCGCGTCCATTAGTAGCGATTGTTGGTGGTTCTAAAGTATCTACTAAGCTAACCGTTTTAGATTCACTTTCTAAAATTGTTGACCAATTAGTTACTGGCGGCGGTATTGCAAATACCTTTATTGCTGCATCAGGTAGCCCAGTTGGTAAATCGCTTTACGAACCTGATTTAATGGATGAAGCGAACCGTTTATGTGCAGCAGCGATTGCTAATAATGGTGAAATTCCGGTACCGACTGACGTAGTTGTTGGTAATGAGTTTTCTGAGTCTGCTGTAGCTACGCTTAAAGATGTAAGCGAAGTGACAAGCGACGATATGATTTTTGATATTGGTCCTGATACAGCGAGCAAGCTTGCAAAAATTATTGCAAATGCGGGCACTGTTGTATGGAATGGCCCTGTTGGCGTGTTTGAGTTTGACCAATTTGGTAATGGTACTCGTGCTATTGCTCAAGCAATTGCTAACTCAAATGCGTTTTCGATTGCTGGTGGTGGTGATACCTTAGCCGCAATTGATAAATACGGCATTGCCGATAAAGTTTCTTATATTTCTACTGGTGGTGGTGCGTTCTTAGAGTTTTTAGAAGGCAAAAAACTTCCAGCAGTTGAAATGCTAGAGTCGCGCGCTAAGTAATTTTAGTAGCGTAAGGTGAGGGTTAATAGCCCTCACCGACAATTAATTATTAAATACCTCTCACCCTAATTTAATAGTTAATTTAGACGGAATATTACTGCAAAGCAGTGGTTTTTCGTGGCGTTGTTATAACGCCAAACTAACACATCCGTTCAAACTAGATGGTAGGGAACTACTGTCGATAAATTGGAGAATACCCAATGGCTTTAATCAGTATGCGACAACTTTTAGATCATGCAGCAGAGCATGGTTACGGCGTACCTGCTTTTAACGTTAACAATCAAGAGCAAATGCGCGCAATAATGGAAGCGGCTGACAAAACAAACAGCCCAGTAATCGTTCAGGGATCAGCTGGTGCACGTGCTTATGCTGGTGCTCCATTTATTCGTCATATGATTTTAGCAGCCGTTGAAGAATGGCCACATATCCCCGTTGTTATGCACCAAGATCACGGCACATCGCCAGGTGTATGTCAGCGTTCAATTCAGCTTGGTTTTTCATCAGTAATGATGGATGGCTCGTTAATGAGCGACGGTAAAACCCCTTCAAGCTACGAATACAATGTAGAAGTAACGCGCGAAACTGTTGCTATGGCGCATGCCTGTGGCGTATCGGTTGAAGGCGAGCTAGGTGTGCTTGGTTCACTAGAAACAGGTGAAGCTGGCGAAGAAGATGGTGTTGGCGCAGAAGGGTTACTAACCACTGAGCAAATGCTAACAGATCCTGAAGAAGCGGCTGACTTTGTAAATAAAACACACGTTGATGCACTTGCAATTGCCTGTGGTACTTCACACGGTGCTTATAAATTTACTCGCCCACCAACCGATGACATTTTAGCGATTGATCGTATTAAAGCGATTCATGCGCGTATTCCTAACACGCATTTAGTGATGCATGGTTCGTCTTCTGTTCCACAAGAATGGTTAGAAATTATTAATCAGTATGGTGGCGAAATTCCAGAAACTTATGGTGTGCCGGTTGAACAGATTGTTGAAGGCATTAAGTTTGGTGTTCGTAAGGTAAATATTGATACCGATTTACGTTTAGCATCTACCGGTGCAATTCGCCGTCATATGGCGCTAAACCCATCTAATTTCGATCCACGTAAATACCTAGCTGAAGCAACTAAAGCAATGACAGAGATTTGTGTTGCACGCTATAACTCGTTTGGTACTTCTGGTCAGGCTAGTAAAATTAAGCCAATTTCACTTGATGAAATGCACCTTAAATACTTAAGCGGCGAACTTGATCCTAAAATTAGATAATAAGTCTATTTTAAAATAAATAGTTTAAAAGCCAGTAACCCAGTTGCTGGCTTTTTTAATGCCTGTACTTTTATATTACAGGTTACTGCCTCTGTTGATCAGATCACTGTATTACCAATACCTTACTTTGGGATCACGCATTTACTAACACAGCCTTTTCGGATCATTACTTTACTAAGCCAAATACACTTTTGCGCTATTTTAGCCTCTGAGATAATTTGATCGTTATTTATTTGTACAAACAATCAACAACTTATGGCTTTGACTAGGTACAACTCTGATCTGAGAGTAGATCGGCTTGGTAAAAATCTGATCCTTTATTTGGGGCTTAGTAAAATTTAGATCTATTTTTAAACGTATTGATTGTTACACAGGCGGGTTTGTTAATTTTAAAATAGCTTTAAAGTTACTTTTAAACGATCGATCTGTAAAAAAGTATTGGTTAGTAAAACAATGATCCCAGCTAATTTTGTATTATTTAATGATTTAACTAGCGACAAAAAGTAGATAATTTCAAAAATTAGCTATTTTATAAATTTATCGTAAATCTCTAATTATTACGTTAAATATTAAAAAGGTTTTAAAAATATGACGTTAATGAGGTTTTTTGTCACTAATTTGTGTTTTTTTTACCACCATTTTAATTTACACGTTACACTTTCATAAAAATGTCATACTTAGTCATAATAATGAAAACTAATTCGATAGCGTAAGAGATAAATTGGAATGTCACGTAAAGTACTAGTCGTAGATGACGAAGCTCCTATCAGGGAGATGTTGGTTTTTGTTTTAGAGCAAAATGGATTTCAAGCAATTGAAGCAGAAGATTACGACTCTGCTATTGCAGCTATGGTTGAACCTTACCCAGATATGGTTTTACTTGATTGGATGTTACCAGGTGGAAGCGGTATTCAAATTGCTAAAAAGTTTAAGCAAAACGAACACACCCGCCAAATCCCAATTATTATGCTTACAGCCCGTGGCGAAGAAGAAGACAAAGTACGCGGCCTTGAAGTAGGTGCTGACGACTACGTCACTAAGCCATTTTCTCCTAAAGAGCTTATGGCACGTATTAAAGCGGTTATTCGCCGTGTATCGCCAACCTCATTAGAAGAGGCTATTGAAGTACATGGCCTGCGTTTAGATCCTATTTCGCATCGTGTTACCTCAGAAGGTAACGAGCTTGATATGGGGCCAACCGAATTTAGATTACTGCACTTTTTTATGACCCACCCAGAGCGTGTTTATAGTCGTGAACAACTGCTTGATCACGTATGGGGAACTAACGTTTACGTAGAAGATCGCACGGTTGATGTGCACATTCGTCGCCTACGTAAAGCAATTGGCCCACTTGGACACGACCGTTTAGTGCAAACTGTACGTGGTGCTGGGTATCGTTTTTCAAGTAAGCTGTGATCAGCTTAAAGCTTAGCTAATGTGTGAAATATGCATGTATTACTACTCTAAGGTAAAGTGAGTGTATGTATCGAGTTGTTAATAAGCAGGCGTTAGTAAAGCGCCTGTTTATCTATTTTTTACCCTTACTATTAATTGGTGTGCTGGTTGGCGCGCCATTTTTACTTTTATTTTTAGGATCTTTTTCCCTCCTTATTTGGCACTACCATCAACTTTATCGTTTGAGCGATTGGCTACTTAATCAACGTAGCTTTAATCCACCAGAGGGCGAGGGTGCATGGGAGCAAGTGTTTGAAGGTATTTATCATCTGCAGCACCGTAATCGTAAAAAACGTAATGAGCTTGCTGATTTAATTCGTCGCTTTCGCGATGGAGCTGAAGCAGTACCTGATGCGGTTGTGGTATTACAAAACGATTTAAGTATTGTGTGGTGTAATCAATTAGCGCTTAAAGTGCTTGGCCTGCAGTGGCCAACCGATCATGGTCAGCGTCTTGATAATTTAATTCGCGAACCTAAGTTTGCTAAATACATGCACAAAGGCGAGTTTGATGATGCGCTTGAGCTGGATAATGGTCATAGCGTTGAACAGGTACTTGAGTTTAGGGTAATGCCTTATGCAAGCACGCAACTTATGGTTGTTGTGCGTGATGTAACGCGCTTAAAACAGCTAGAACAGATGCGTAAAGACTTTGTAGCCAATGTGTCACATGAACTACGTACGCCGCTTACAGTGGTTACAGGGTATCTTGAGATGATGGAAGGTGACATGATGCCGCCGCCAGCAATGTGGAACAAAGCGCAAAATACCATGCTTGAACAATGTAAGCGCATGGATAGCTTAGTCAGCCAGTTACTATCGCTTTCACGTATTGAGGGTGCACGGCGTCAAGACAACGATAAAGCTATAAACGTACCGCAATTACTTGGTTATATTCACACTGAAGCAAATTCAATTAACCAAGACAAAGGCCATGAGCTTATTTTTAATATTGATAAAACCCTTGATATTAAAGGCTCTGAGGATGAACTGCGTAGTGCGTTTTCTAATTTAGTATTTAACGCGATTCATTACACAAAACCCGGTGGCAAAGTGGAAGTATGTTGGCAGCGCAAAAACAATAAAGCATGTTTTAGTGTTACCGATAATGGTGATGGTATTGCGCCTGAGCATATTAACCGTTTAACTGAGCGTTTTTATCGTGTTGATAAAGCCCGCAGCAGAACAACAGGTGGCTCAGGTTTAGGGCTTGCGATTACAAAACATGTGCTAACGCGCCACGATAGTAAATTAAATATTAGTAGTGAAGTTAACAAAGGTTCGTGTTTTTCTTTTGAATTTTCAATAGATAAGATAGTTTCGCTAGCTAAGTAATTAGGCTGAAAAGCAAAGTCATAAAAGTGTCATTTAAGAGTAATGTAACTGTCATGTACTCACTTTAGAGTGGGCAGCAGTTAGAAAATGGGACGAACAAACCGGAGAACCCTACATGAAATTTAAAAACTTAGTTGCCGCAATGGGTGTGGCTGTTACAACTTTCGTATCTGCACAAGCAGTTGCTTTAGACCAAGATATTCCTGAGTATCAAAAAATTAGTGGTGTTTCAGGTAACTTCTCATCAGTAGGTTCTGACACTTTAGCCAACATGATGACGTTCTGGGCTGAAGAGTACAAACGTATTTACCCAAATGTAAATATTCAAATTCAAGCGGCAGGTTCTTCTACTGCGCCACCGGCACTTACCGAAGGTACAGCTAACCTAGGTCCAATGAGCCGTAAAATGAAATCTAAAGAAATCGAAGCGTTCGAAAAACGTTACGGTTACAAACCAACAGAAGTACGTGTAGCTATTGATGCACTTGCAGTATTTGTACATAAAGATAATCCAATTGAAGGTCTTCGTATTGACCAAGTAGATGCGATTTTTTCATCTACTCGTAAATGTGGCGCATCAGAGCAAGTTAACCGTTGGAGCGATGTTGGTTTAACAGGTGACTGGGCAGCTAAAGACGTTCAACTTTACGGACGTAACTCAGTATCAGGTACTTACGGTTACTTTAAAAAGAAAGCACTGTGTAAAGGTGATTTCCGTAATAACGTAAATGAGCAACCAGGCTCTGCATCGGTAGTACAGTCAATTTCATCTTCATTAAATGCAATTGGTTATTCTGGTATTGGTTATAAAACATCGGGCGTACGTACAGTACCGCTAGCTAAAAAAGGCGATAACTTTGTTGATGCAACACTTGATAACGTTGCGCAAGGTAAATATCCGCTATCGCGCTTTTTATATGTTTATGTGAATAAACACCCGAATAAGCCGCTATCACCTATGGAAGAACAATTTTTAAGAATGGTACTTTCAAAAGATGGTCAGCAAATTGTAGAAAAAGATGGTTATGTACCTCTTTCTGCAAAGCTAGTAAAAACAGAACTTAAAAAGCTTGGTTTAAATTAATAAACTATAAGCAATAAAAAACCGCTCATTGAGCGGTTTTTTTGTGTCTAAAACTAAAAACTTTAAGGAATTAAATATTACCTAATTTTTCGGCTTGTACTTTACACTGATTGTAGCTCTCAACACATTTACCAGAGCATACTTGTTGCTTTAAGCTATCAGCTGTTGTTTGCTGTTCACATGTACTTTCACATTGGTAATTTTGTTGAGCACACTGATTCATTTCAGGGTTTTCAACTTGGTTTTGGCAACCTACTAATAGTGCAAAAGTAAGGGCGACTACGCTTGTTTTTATTAAAGTGTGCATGCTTCTTATCCTTAAAATGGAGTCGCAATAATATTAAATTTCGACTTGAATATTGTCGATCAATCTAACACCACCAAAATAGGCTGCGGCTAAAATAACAAATTGAGTATCTTCGATTGTAGCAGTTTTTAATGTATCTCGTTGAGCAATCTCAAAATAGTCTGGCTTTAGGCCTGCTTGCTCTAAACTTTGTTTAGCTAAGCTTTCAAGTTTTACGAAGTCTTTATCGCCACTTTTAAGTTGCTCAGCGCACGTATTAAGTGCTTTAAATAATACGGTTGCTGTCGCTTTTTGCTCGTTCGATAAGTAACCATTACGCGAGCTCATAGCAAGGCCAGAAACTTCTCGCATTGTAGGTACACCAATAACTTCAACCGGAATTGATAAGTCGCGTGCCATGGTTTTAATTACTTGCAGTTGCTGAAAATCTTTTTCACCAAAGCAGGCGTAGTCTGGTTGTACAAGGTTAAATAACTTAGTCACTATTGTGGCAACGCCTCTGAAGTGACCAGGACGTGAGCCACCACAGTAACCTAATGAAATATCAGGCACATCTACAAAGCTTTGTGCACCAAGTCCATTTGGATAGATTGTATCTACACTTGGGGTAAATACAATATCAGTGCCTAGTTCAGCAAGGCCTTGCTTGTCTTCATTTAGCGTACGAGGGTAGTTATCTAAATCTTCGTTAGCACCAAATTGCATTGGGTTAACAAAAATACTCACAACGACTTTATCGGCTAAGTTTTTTGCTTTTTCTACTAGCGAAAAATGCCCACGGTGCAAGTTGCCCATCGTTGGCACAAGTGCCACGCTAAGACCAGCTTGGCGCCATGCTTTAATTTGACTACGTAACGATCTAATTTCAGTAATTGACTGCATTATTTAAACTCGTGTTCAGCGCTTGGAAATGCGCCATTTTTAACGTCTGTACAATACTTTTGAACGGCTGCAGGCATATTGCCTGTTTCGAGCAAAAAGTTTTTAGAAAATTTAGGAATGTAACCTGCGGAAATACCAACAAGGTCATGCATTACCAGTATTTGGCCATCAGTTAAGCTGCCCGCACCAATACCAATAGTTGGTATGCTTAGGGCATCAGTAATGCGTTTTGCCAATGCACTTGGAATACACTCGAGTACTAATAATTGTGCGCCAGCAGCTTCTAGTGCTTTTGCGTCATCAATCATTTTTTGTGCTTTGTCTTCTTCGCGACCTTGTATTTTAAAGCCACCAAATACATGTACTGACTGTGGTGTAAGGCCTAAATGCCCACAAACTGGAATACCTTGTTGAGTAAGCGTTTTAATGCTCTCGTAAAGCCATTCTCCGCCTTCAAGCTTAATCATGTTTGCGCCAGCGCGCATAAGTTCAGCTGCATTTTTACAAGTATCACTTACGCTTGAGTAGGTCATAAACGGTAAGTCAGCAATTACAAATAATTCGCGGCTACCAGCGCGTACACAGCGGGTATGATATGCAATATCTTGATTGGTTACGCCAAGGGTGTCATCGCCGCCTTGTAGTACCATACCCAAAGAGTCACCCACTAAAATAACTTCAACGCCGTTATCATGAAATAACTTTGCAAAACTAGCGTCGTAGGCTGTTAATGCAGTAATTTTGTTATTTTCTGCTTTCATTTTATTTAAAGTAGAAACGGTTATTTTAGACATAATATCCTCGCAGGCAAAAGCCTAGGTTAATTACAGAGGTAATTGTTGTAAGTCGTTGAGCGGTAAATTATTTGCAATGGTTTTTAATGCAACGCCGCTAGGTAAAATAAGTTCAGGTGCAAGCTCTAATAGCGGATAAACCACAAACTCGCGATTATTCAAACCATAATGAGGCACGGTTAAGCGCGCCGTATTTATAATTTGATCACCAAATAATAGAGTATCTATATCAAGAGTGCGTGGACCCCAACGCTCAGCTTTTCTTACTCGACCATGCTCAAGCTCAATGCTTTGTGTTAAATCAAGTAATTGCTCTGGCTTAAGGGTCGTTTTAATACACGCTACTGCATTGATATAGTCAGGTTGATCTTGTGGGCCCATAGGCTTACTAGCATAGTAATGCGATACGCTTATAAATTCACAATTGGGCAGCTTTTTAAGCGCGATTACCGCATTATCAAGCTGCTCTTTTGGTAAGTTTAGGTTGGCACCTAAACCCAAATAAACACAGTACATGTTATTACTCAGCTGGCTTTTTAGTAGGTCGACGGCGCCTTCGCGGCTTAGGACCACCTTGATGACCTAAGTTTTTAACCATCTCTTTTTGGCCGTTTATATCTTGGCTTAAGTATTGTGTCCACCACTGGGCAAGCTCAGTATGCTGTGTTTCGCCTGCGTCTACGCGTAAGAGTAAAAAGTCGTAGGCGGCTTTAAAGCGAGGTTGCTGCGTTAGTCTGTAAGCACGTTGGCCTGCGCGTTTATCTAAGCGGTGCTGAATATGCCAAATATCGCGGGCGCCTAGAGTAAAGCGTTTAGGAACCGCAATGTGTTGTGAGTTATCGCTGAGTACTTTATTCATTGCTTGTGCGAAAGCGTCGTATTCTGCAAGTTGCTCTTGGCTTTGAATCTTTTTAGTACGTTCAAGCAGCGGAAACCAAAGTAGTGCGGCAAAAATAAACGCGGGTGTTACTTTTTTATCAGCATTAATGCGCTTGTCAGTATTTTGAAACATTTGCTGAATAAGCGTGTGTTCTAAGCCACTTGGGTTTTTATCTAAGATTTTATCAAGCTCAGGAAACAGTGAGCGGAATAAGCCGTATTTACGCAGCATTAAAAAGTTAGCTTCGGCCTTGCCGTTTAAAAACAGCTTAAGAATTTCTTCAAATAAACGTGCTGGCGGAATGTTATCAAGCAAACTTGCAAGCTCGCTAATTGGCTTTTCACTTTTAGGCGCAATGCTCATATCAAGTTTAGTAGCAAAGCGAACTGCACGTAACATACGAACAGGGTCTTCGCGGTAACGCGTTTCAGGGTCGCCGATTAGCTCAATTTGTTTAGCTTTAATTGCCGCTAAGCCGTTGGCGTAATCGTGAATACTAAAATCTTTGATTGAGTAATAAAGTGCATTGATTGAAAAGTCGCGGCGCTCTGCATCTTCTTCAATACTGCCAAATACGTTGTCACGTAGTAATTGGCCTTCATCGCTTGATTGGCTTATTTGATTTTTGTCTTCTTGCGCTTCGTGATGGCCACGCATAGTCGCCACTTCAATAATTTCACGGCCAAATACAATATGTGCTAAGCGAAAGCGACGGCCAATAAGGCGACAGTTTCTAAATAGTTTTTTTACTTGATCTGGCGTCGCATTAGTAACTACGTCAAAATCTTTTGGCTGTTGGCCTAACAATATATCGCGAATACAACCACCAACAAGGTAGGCATCGTAGCCACCGTCTTTTAAGCGGTATAATACTTTGATTGCATTTGGGCTAAATTGTTTGCGAGAAATACCATGCTCACCACGAGTGACAACAATAGGTTCACTGCTTACAGAAGCGCTTTCGGCACTGGTATTCGGGCCGATTATTTGTCGGCAAAATTGAAAAAGCTTGGAAATAATAGTCTGTCTCCTAGAAGGTGTGATTGACTCTGCATCGCAATCAAAAGTTACAGCAAATAAGGCGGTTATAGCCCAGTACAAGCTGTTTGACGTAATTAGCATATATTTAGGCGGCTATCATATACCAGCAGGGTTTAAAAATTAAGTTGATGTGTTGAAATTAAGCCGTTTTTAGCTATTTTATTTACTTAAATGTGTAAATTGGACTTTCTGACTACGTGGATGCTGAGAAATTTGTATTTCGGATACTTGTGGTACCTGTTTTAAGCTAAAGTTTTTAATTCCCCAAGCGATTAATTGTTCAATATTTAAATCGATTAAATCAGCTATAACAGGCAACCCTAAAAACTCAAATGCACTAATTAAAGCAGGCTTTGGATTTTGTTTGCTAATGGCGGGAGCATAGTTTTGTTTAGATAATTTGAAACCAGGCTTGGCAACCGCTAAAGGTAAATGAGCAAATTCAGGCACAGGGCTATTTAGTTGTTTAAACAAACTAATTTGCCTTGCGGTTGGCTCAATTAAATCAGCGCCTCTTACAATTCGATTAATCCCTTGATCAATATCATCGACGACCACAACAAGTTGATATGCAAATAAGTCATCGCTGCGTTTAATTAAGTAATCTTCATGGGAAAGGGCGCTATTTACCGTTATATCACCTTGAATTAAATCATTAAATTGAGTCGTTGGATGTTGCTGAACTAAGCGAAGCGCACCGGACTCCGTATTATGGCTAAGTGCTTGGCAATGCCCTTGATAAATACCGCCAATGGCTTTTATTTGTTTGCGAGTACAGGTGCAACCATAAACAAGGTTTTGTTTTAAAAGTGAGTGGGTAATATCTTGGTATAAAGGCAGACGCTGCGTTTGATATACAACAGGTTCGTCCCAGTGAAGGGCGTAGGCATGTAAGGTATTAAGAATATCGGAGTCGGCGTTTTTAACCACGCGCGTAGTGTCAATGTCTTCAATACGAACTAACCAATCTCCTTGGTTAGCTTTTGCATCTAGATAACTACCCACAGCCGCTACAAGTGAGCCAAAATGTAATGGCCCAGAAGGAGACGGTGCAAAACGACCGCGATATTTACGCATAGGCGCAGTAACGGCTGTAGGAGACATAACTAATTAATAAGTATTAATTAGCCGCGTCCAGATTGCTTTTCTTTGATTTCTGCAAGTGTTTTGCAGTCTACGCATAAATCGGCAGTAGGACGTGCTTCTAAGCGACGTATGCCAATTTCGATGCCACAAGACTCACAAAAGCCAAAATCATCTTCTTTAATCAAATTAATTGTTTTTTCAATTTTTTTGATTAATTTACGTTCGCGGTCACGAGTACGAAGTTCTAAAGAGAACTCTTCTTCTTGTGCAGCGCGGTCAACTGGGTCAGGAAAGTTAGCAGCTTCGTCTTGCATGTGCGATTTAGTACGATCAACTTCGTTACGTAAGTCATTACGCCAAGTTTCTAAAATCGCTCTAAAATGAGCACGTTGTGCATCATTCATGTACTCTTCGCCTGGTTTTTCTTGGTATGGTTCTAAACCGGCTTGAGCCAATAAACCATGTTTCTTTTGGTCTGGCATAACTCTCTCCTAAATCCTTAATTTAATGCCTCAGCATTAGCCGGCGGTATAAATAACAGAATCTTATATCCTAGGCAAATTTATTTTTAATTAATCGAATTAGCTTCAACCATGCTTACTGAGTAAAAAGTGTATTAATAGTCTATTTACACTTTTAATTAATTCACATATTCGCTTTCTAAAACTTGCCTTGTTATGTGGGCAAAAGCTTTAAAAACAAGTTAATTTTTATAATTCACTTTGTATAACTTTTTTTAATTTGAGTACTTTGCTTATTTTGCAAATTACGCTTAGTTCAATCCCTTGGTTTAATACACTATTGTGCAAATACTATTTTTTTATGAAGTAAAACTTCATTAGCAGAAATTGTGGCCTTGTATGCTAATACTTCAACGCCGGCTATTATTGCTTGGCTTAATAGCGTGGCGTATTTTTTATCAATATGCGCAGCTGCACTTACTGTATTTATTCCTTCATGCAAAACAGCGAACAGTAATACTGCTCGGTGGCCTTGTTCGATCATTTCTATTAGTTCGCGAATATGTTTTTGTCCGCGCAGTGTTTGCGCATCAGGAAAGTAGCCTTGCCCGCTTTTTGGTGCATCTTCGCTTAATAATGTGACTGATTTAACTTCTACATAGCAATCAGGCTTATTTTTGTCTTTGAGTAAAAAGTCGATTCTGCTGTTTTCGCTGCCGTACTTTACTTCGCTTTGCAATTGACTGTAGTCGAGTAGCTCGCTTATCACATTATTGTTTATTGCTTCTTCTACTACTTTATTAGCCACCGCTGTATTTACACAAATAAGCTGCGATAAGTTATTTTGCGTAAGCTCTAATGAATGCGGGTATTTTCGTTTTACGTTATCGCTTGTTGAATAAAAAGCAGCAAAACCCGGCTCAGCGCATCCCGTCATTTTACCTGTATTAGCACAGTGGGCGGTAAATTCGCTGCCATCACTTAGTTGTAAATCAGCTAAAAAGCGTTTGTAGCGCTTTAATAAGGTGGCTGGTTGCAGCGTTGGCGTGTACTTCATAATAACTTCCAAAGTGTAAATACTGCACAGCAGTGTGATTTATGTTATTTATCTCAAGCTGTTGGGAACTTAAGCGCTCTATAGTAAACTCGGTGGCACATTTAAGTGCAAGGGTATTCTAACATGAGTGAAAAATTTGTTGTTCAACTAAGCGAACAAGCAGCAGCGAGTCATTGGGGCGATAATGCGTCATTGTCTTTTAATGAGCGCGGTGCAACTGTTCATTTGTCTGAGCAAGAAACATTGAAAAATGTTCAAAAAGCTGGTCGTACTATTGCAATCCAAGGTATTAAAAACGTTGAATTAGCAGGCGATGCTTGGTGTACAGAAAGCCAGTGGGCTTTTTATCAAGGCTTTGTAACACCAAAATCGTTAAACGGTGTTGAGTTTGTTGATAACGCACAATCAGATATTAAAGAACTTGCTCACTTAAAAACGTCAGCAATTTGGGCACGTGAAATGGTTAACGGGACAGCCGATGACATTTACCCAGAAAGCCTTGCTGAAAAAGCGGCTGAGTTTATTCAATCATTAGCGCCTGAGCATGTAAGTTACCAAATTATTAAAGGTGATGCGTTACTAGAACAACAGTGGATTGGTATTCATGCTGTTGGTCGCGGTAGTGTTCGCCCGCCAGTATTGCTTGAGCTTGATTACAACCCAACAGGCGACGAAAATGCACCAGTAAGTGCAGCGCTTGTAGGTAAAGGTATTACGTTTGACTCAGGTGGTTACTCAATTAAATCAAGCGAAGGTATGCTTGGTATGAAGTGCGACATGGGCGGCGCTGCAACAGTAACTGCAGGTTTAGCATTGGCTATTAACCGTGGTATTGAAAAACGTATTAAACTGTTTTTATGTTGTGCTGAGAACTTAATTTCAGGTCATGCATACAAATTAGGTGACATTCTTACTTATAAAAATGGCACAACAGTTGAAATTGTAAACACGGATGCTGAAGGTCGTTTAGTACTTGCTGATGGCTTAATGGCAGCTGGGGAGACTGGCGCTCCACTTATTATTGATGCAGCAACACTAACTGGTGCAGCGCTTGTTGCTGTTGGCCAAGAGTACAATGCATTATTTGCACTTGATAAAGAACTTGTACGTGAAGTTGAGAGTTTTGCATCTCAAGAAATGGAAGCTGCTTGGCCACTGCCTCTTGAAAAATGGCATCAACAAAACTGCCCATCTCCTTATGCTGATACGGCAAATAGCCGTGCACAAAAGGGTGGCGGTTACGGCGG
>NZ_AUTN01000086.1:0-9429 GCF_000497955.1 Pseudoalteromonas sp. TAE56 | reverse complement strand
CCTCTGCCGTCACCGTGTATTCACCTTCGGCTAAATCAGTTGGTGCATCAATGCTCCATACACCACCCGTTACCGTCGTATCAACAGTCGTAATATTCCCCAAACTGTCTTCAAACGTTAAGCTAATGATTGTGCCATCTGCCGCATCGCTTGTACCATTGATGGTTGGGGTGGTGTCGTTGGTATCAAGCAATGCATTAATACTAATGCTTGGGGCCGTGGTGTTGAGTGTTGCGGTTTCACTTAATGCAGTGGTATTACCGGCGTTATCGCTAACGCTAGCTTCAATGGTGAGCTCACCATCGCTCAGTGCATTCGGTACATCCGCTGACCAACTGCCATCAGCTTGTACTGTCGCGGTGAACGTTTCTGTTGTGGTGCCATCACTCACGCTGATGCTAATAACAGTCCCCGCTGGCGCATTGGTACTTCCGCTGATTGCTGGGGTGCTGTCGTTCGTTGCGCCCACGGTATCAAGCACAAGCGTTGGCGCGAGGCTATCAATGGTGCCCGATTGCACGGCACTATCGGTGTTACCTGCGGCATCGGTAATGCTGGCTTGCACACTGTAGCTGCCCTCTGGTAATTCAGGGCTGGTTGCTTGCCAGTTGCCGTTCGCATCGACTGTGGCTGTAATTGGTGTTTCATCGCCGTTACTGTCGGTGATAACAATATTCACAACGGTGCCTTCAGGCTCTGTTGAGGTACCACTAATCATTGGGGTGCTGTCGTTGCCTAAGCCCAATGCATCAACGGTGATAACGGGTGTAATGGTATCTACATTACCACTGCTGTTCGCGGTGGTGTCGTTGCCTGCAGCATCGGTAATACTCGCGGTTACAGTAAAGTCTCCTTGCGCAAGCGCACTTGGAATTTCAATGTCCCAGTGACCATCACTTTCAACGGTGGTGGTAATGGTTTGCACAGCCCCTTCGCTGTCGGTGATGATGAGTGTAACGGTGCCGCCAATTTCATTACTGGTGCCTTGTAATGTCGGTGTTAAGTCGTTTACATCGCCAACAGTTTGGATAGTTAATGTCGGTGCTTGCGTATCTAATGTAATTGTATCTGTAACTGTTGTCGTATTTCCTGCTTCATCAGACACACTCACTTCGATGGTGTTATCACCTTCATTTAAATCTGTTTGTGGAGTTACTTCCCAGTTACCATTTGTATCTACTGTGGTGGTAAGTATTTGTTCAACCCCGTTTTCATCGGTAATAACAACCGTGATACTGGTACCAACTTCTGCATCACTAGTACCTGAAATGGTAGGTGTTGAGTCGTTAGTTACAGTATCAAAGACAACTGTTAAGCTAGGCCCTGATGTATCTATGTTGCCTGTAGCCGTATCTGAAGCGCTATTTCCTGCAGCATCAGATACTTCAGCTTCTACAGAGTAATCGCCCGAGGCCAACTCTTGAGAAAGTTCAATACTCCAATTACCTTCTACATCTGTTGTAGTGCTAAATGTGCGAACAACCCCTTGAGAATCAGTAACCGTTAAATTTATAACTGTGCCTGCAACTACGTCTGCTGTGTTACCAGAAATAACTGGGGTTGTATCATTACTTGTATCTAGTTCATTTACTTGTATGGTTGGAGGCGTAATATCAATTACAGCATCAAGCTCTGCACTAGCCGTTCCACCACCTATGTCTGTTACTGTTGCACTAATTAAAATGGTGCCTTCAGCTAAATCTACAGGCGGAGTAACACTCCAAAGACCGTTTTCATCAACAACTGTGGTTAAAGTAATTGTTGCACCCGCTGAGTCAGTGATCTGAACTTCAACCGAGGAGCCAACTTGTGCATTAAAAGTATCACCATTTATTTGAGGTGTTTGATCGTTAGTTTCGCCAATAATATCAATGGTGATAGTCAATGCGCTTGTATCGATTGTACCTAAAGCACTTGCTGTGCCTTCATTACCAGCGCTATCACTGATACTTGCATCTACAGAGTAGGTCCCTTCTGCTAAAGCCGCTGACACTTCTGCTGTCCAACTCCCGTCTGCAATTACTTGTGCTGTAATTGTTTGTACTGCACCATTAGCATCAGTCACAGTTAGAGTAATAGTTGAACCAGCAGTCTCCCCACTAGCTGTGCCTGAAATGGTCGGTGTTGTATCACTCGTATCGCCTAGCGCATTAATAGTAACTATTGGCGCTGTGGTATCAACTTCGCCTGTTGTTGTTGCGGTTGTTTCATTGCCCGCTGTATCTGTAACCGATACCTCAACCGTAAATTCGCCTTCGCTTAATTCATTTGGTACATCCACACTAAAGGTGCCATCGGCTTGTACTTCAGTAGTAATTATTTGTGGATTACCAGCTTCATCAGTGACCGTAATAGTAACTAACGTGCCCTCAGGCTCGCCAGTAGAGGTGCCTGAAATAGTTGGGGTGGTGTCGTTAGTATCAGCCAGTGCGTCTATCGTGATCACCGGTGCTGAAGTATCAACTTCGCCCGTTGTTGTTGCGGTAGTTTCATTACCTGCAGTATCAGTAACCGATACCTCAACCGTAAATTCGCCTTCGCTTAATTCGTTCGGTACATCCGCACTAAAGGTGCCATCGGCTTGCACTTCAGTGGTGATGGTTTGCGGGTTACCAGCATCATCAGTGACTGTAATTGTAACAACAGTGCCCTCCGGCTCGCCCGTTGCTGTACCTGAAATAGTTGGGGTGGTGTCGTTAGTATCAGCCAGTACGTCTATCGTGATCACCGGTGCTGAAGTATCAACTTCTCCCGTTGTTGTTGCTGTGGTTTCATTGCCCGCAGTATCAGTAACCGATACTTCAACCGTAAATTCACCTTCACTTAATTCGTTCGGTACATCCGCACTAAAGGTGCCATCAGCTTGCACTTCAGTGGTAATTATTTGTGGGTTACCAGCTTCATCAGTGACCGTAATAGTAACTAATGTGCCCTCAGGCTCACCCGTTGCGGTGCCTGAAATGGTTGGGGTGGTGTCGTTAATATCACCTAAGGGGTCAATAATAACTGTTGGCGCGGCAGTATCAACTTCGCCTGTTGTTGTTGCGGTAGTTTCATTGCCTGCAGTATCTGTAACCGATACCTCAACCGTAAATTCGCCTTCGCTTAATTCATTTGGTACATCCACACTAAAGGTGCCATCGGCTTGCACTTCAGTGGTGATGGTTTGCGGATTACCCGCGTCATCAGTTACCGTAATAGTAACAACGGTGCCCTCTGGCTCGCCCGTTGCTGTGCCAGAAATTGTCGGTGTGGTGTCGTTGCTATTTGCCAGTGGATCAATCGTAATAGCAGGAGCTGAGGTATCAATAGTACCCGTTGTTACTTCTGTACTTACGTTACCAGCAGTATCAGTGATTGATACGTCTACGCTGTATTCGCCTTCACTTAATTCATCTGGTACATCAACAGTGAAAGTGCCGTCAGCGAGTACTTCTGTAGTGATGGTTTGTGGGTTACCAGCGTCATCAGTCACGGTAATAGTAACAACTGTGCCTTCTGGCTCGCCAGTTGCGGTGCCTGAAATAGTCGGTGTTGTATCGTTGCTATCAGCGAGTGCATCAATCGTAATAGTTGGTGCGGTATTATCGATAGTTCCTGTGCTGAAGTTTCACTTTGGTTACCTGCTTCATCGCTAACGATGGCATTAACGCTAAAGTCACCTTCAACTAACTCATTAATAGCATCAGCTGTCCAGCTACCATCAGCTAGCGTTTGTGTTGTAATTGTTTGTGTATTACCACCAGCATCTGTCAATGTTAACGTAACCGTTGTTCCAGCTGGCACATTTTGTACGGAACCTGAAATTGTTGGAGTAGTATCGGCGCTATCTGGGATTGTATTAATTGCTATAATTGGAGCTGATAAATCAATTGTTCCAGTACCAGTATCGCTTGCTTCATTACCTGCAGCGTCTGTTACTGTTGCCGTAATTGTAAATTCGCCTTCAGCAACAGCTTGGGTTGCCCCAACTTGCCAAGTTCCATCTTCTGACACAACCGCCGTCAATGTTTGAGACTCACCATTTGCATCAGTAACTAAAACACTAACAAGGCTACCCGGAGCTACATCACTCGTTGTTCCGCTAAATGTAGGCGTTGTATCGTTTGAATCAGCAAAGTCATTTACTGCAACTAAAGGAGGGGTGGTATCAACTGAGCCTAATTGTGAATCTTGAGCTGCGTTACCTGCATTATCAGATACATTAGCTGTTACTGTAAAATCCCCCTCACTTAAAGCAGTTGGAACCTCAATACTCCAAGTACCATCAGCACTTATAGTAGTAACTAACTGTTGCTCAGCCCCTAGACTATCGGTAACAATTAAAATTACTTCACTCCCAGATGCTAAACCTTGGGTAGAGCCGGTAAGAATAGGTGTTGTATCGTTTGTATCTGCAATATTGTTAATAGTCACACTTGGTGCGGTTAAATCGACCGAACCTGTAACGGTTGCCGTACTGCTATTGCCTGCAGTATCGCTAACACTTGCTGTTACTGTGAAATCACCTTCACTGAGATCTGCAATAATATCCGCTGTATATGTACCATCTGTATTCGTAATTGTTGTAAGTGTTTGTTCATTGCCTTCACTGTCAGTTATTACTAATGTAACTTCGGTCCCTGCTGGTACATCAATTACATTACCGCTTACAGATGGGGTTACATCATTCGTATCCTCAATAGGATTTATCGTGATTGCCGGATCGGTTAAATCAATCTCTCCAGTTTCACTTGCAGAAGCTGTATTACCCGCAGCATCAGTTACAGTTGCAACCACACTAAACTGACCTTCAACCAATTCATTACTTGCCTCAACTGACCAACTTCCGTCAGCACCAGTAACTACTTGGACGGTTTCTGCTACGCCATCGCTTCCTGTAAATGTAACGGTTACTAACGCACCAGGTTCTACGTCTTGTGTAGAGCCGCTAATTGTAGGTGTTGTATCGTTAGTATCAATAATAAAATTAATACTTACAGTTAAATCAACATTACCTACTGCACTTGCTTGCGCTTCATTACCCGAGTCATCTATAACAGCAGCAACTACAGTAAAGTCGCCCTCCGGTAGAGGAGTTGTTACTTGTGCAGTCCACGAACCATCTTCTTGCGTCACTGCAAGTAATGTAAATGTACTCCCATCGCTTGCCGTAATAGTTAAAGTAATGGTTGTACCTGCAGGCACATTACCGGTGTTACCACTTAAAAATGGAGTGGTATCGTTAGTATTAGCAATTGCATCGATTTGAATTGAAATAGGAGCAAACGTTATTTCGCCGTTTGTTTGCGCAGTAGCCTCATTACCTGCTGCATCGGTTACTGACGCAGTTGCTGTAAACTCACCACCTGGCAAGATTTCATTAGCATCAACACTCCATGTACCATCTCCATTTAATAAAGTAGTTAAAGTTTGTACGCTACCGTTTATAGCGGTTACTAATACTGTAATTACAGAGCCCGCTGGAGCGTCTTCTACCCTACCTACAAATGTTGGTGTAGTATCGTTAGTATCAGCAATTGCAGTAACGGTAATATCTGGATTTGTTAAATCAACAACACCTTGGTTATTTGCTTGGGCTTGATTACCTGCAGCATCGCTTACACTTGCATCAACCTCAAACAGCCCTTCAGCTAATGGCGTAGTTACATCAATAGACCAATCACCATCAGCGTTAGTTTGGGTTAATAATGTTTGAGCTTGACCATTAAAATCGGTAATAACCACACTAATAATAGAGCCAGCAGGTACATCTTGTGCGTTACCTGTAATCGTTGGCGTGGTGTCTTGAGTGTCGTTAATATTATTAATTTGTACCGTAGGCGCCGTTAAATCAATTACTCCTGAATCACTTGCTAATGCTGAGTTTCCTACACTGTCGCTTACTTGTGCATCAACAGTAAAATCACCTTCAGGTAAAGGAGTCCCAACTTCTACACTCCAGCTTCCATCGGCTTGAGTAACTGCTGTTAAGGTTTGTATTTGCCCTGCACTATCTGTAACAGTAATTGTTACTTGCGTGCCCTCAGGAACCCCATTTGTTGTTCCAACAAGTGGTGGTGTTACATTATTTGTTTCATCAGTTACATTTACTGTGATTACCGGAGCAGTTAAATCTATATTCGCTAAAGCTTGGTCTATAGCTTGATTTCCAGCGGCATCAATCGCCACTGCACTTACATTAAACTCTCCTTCAGATAAAGGTGAGGTAGTAGTAATAACCCAATTTCCTAGCGCATCTACTTGAGTAACAATTGTTTGTACCGTACCTGCACTATCCGTTAACGTAACTGACACATTATCACCAGTGTTCAACCCAGATACAGTCCCTGTTATTGTCACGGTTTGCGAAGCAGAATCGGCAACAGGATCAATCGCAATAAGCGGAGCTGTTGTATCAATTTCTATAGAAATAGTGTCGTTTATAGGGTTGCCAACAGGATCTGTTGCTTCAACAACAACGGTCACAGGGCCATCAGCAACTGGAGTCGGTAAGGTTATTTCAAAGGTACCATCAGGGCCAATTACAACACTAACTACTTGAGAATTTCCATCAATATCAGTTACCGTTACATTAACTGTTTCGCCAATTAAGTTTTCGCTCGTACCAGTAATTGTTGGTTGTGATGAATTGGTAACACCCAGCTCATTAAGTGAAATAGAAGCCGAAGTTGCATCAGGCACAATCCCATCAGAGGTATCTCTTAAATTAAAAGCTTCAGTAGCGCTTTGATCAAAAGATGAATCAAAAGTAACACTACTAGGATCAACGCTTTCAGAAATTCGGGTTAACTGTACAAACGAACTGCCTCCATCTGCACCAGCAGCGTTGCCGCCACCAGCAGCTGTTGCCTCTAAATTATCTAAAATGTCCCCATCACCCTCCAATGCATCTAAAAAGTCTGTTACATCTGAATTAGCTGCTGTTGATAAGTCTTGTTCTGTACCTAAATCTAAGCTTGCGATTGCTTCATCTAAACTTTCATCAAAAACAGTTGTTTCGCTAGCGTCTCTAGCTTCTTTAGCTAATAGGTCTGGTGTTATTTTTACCTTTTGATTTGCGGGTATAGATAAGGTTTCACCTTGCACATCTATTTGTAACGACGACTTAATAGCAGTAACAACTAAATCACCTACAGTAATAATGTCACCCACGTTTAAGGCTCTTACCGATCCATCATCTAACACAACACCCGCCGAACCCTGAATATCAATAACTACAAGTTGATTTGCTTCCATTTAGGTACCCTCAAACTTTTTAAAATAACAATCTAATAAGTTAAAGGTAGAACAAAAAAAGCACCAAGGGACTATGTTAATCGGATTAGCGATTACAGCCGTAACTTTATCAAACTACGTGCATGCAAACGAACAATCAGCAATGCCACTTACCTACGTTTCAAGTAAAGCGATTGAAAACAATCCTGAAGTACAAGAAGCATGGCATGCTTTTAAATCTTCTATTTATGGAGTGGATGCTGCCCGTTCAGGTTATTTACCAAGTGTTGATGTATCAGCAAGTGCAGGATATGAAAGAAGAAATTACGGTATTGAAGAAGAATATAACCGTAATACAGCCGAATTAAGCGTTACTCAAATGCTTTATGACGGTTTTAGAACATCTAATACAGTTGACCGTTTTAAACGTATTCAACTTATTAGGTACTTTGAGCTTATTTCTCAAACAGAACAAACAGCACTTGAAGCCTCGATTGCACTACTTGACGTACAAAAATTCAAAGAGTTAGTACAACTTGCAGAAGCTAATTTACAAGAGCACGAGTCTGTATACCAACAAATAGAGCAAAGCGTAGGCGCCGGTGTAGCGCGCGCAGCAGACCTAGAACAAATTAGTGGCCGTTTATCTCTAGCGCAATCTAATGTATTAACGGAGTACTCAAATTTACATGATGTAAGCGCTCGCTACCTAAGGGTTGTAGGTGAGCTGCCTATGAACGATATAAAGCAAGCTGACCTTGATGAAAACAATATACCAATTTCGGTTAACCAAGCGCTAGACGTCGCCTACAAAAACAGCCCTTCATTTTATGCCTCTTTGTATAATATTGAAGCGCAAAAAGCGAACGCCAAAGCACAAAAAGCAGCCTTTCATCCTAACGTAGATTTATCTGCCCGCTACGGTAGCCAAGATAGAGATGAGCTTGGTCAAAATGAAACCAGAACAGAAGCGCGAGTCGGCATAGATATTAGTTATAACTTGTATAACGGTGGTCTTGATAGTGCTAATTTAGAACAAGCTTATCAAGATATAAATATTGCAAAATATCAACGAGATCAAGCCTGTATTGATATTCGTCAAAGCCTGCAAATTGCCTACTACAACGTCACTATTCTAGAGCAAAAGTTACCGGCGCTTAACCAACACCGCGAATCATCAACTAAAGTTAAAATTGCATACAAAGATCAATTTGATATAGGCCAGCGAACTCTACTAGACGTACTTGATGCCGAAAACGAATCGTTCCAATCAACACGTTCATACATAGTAGCACTATACGACCGCCAATCGGCTATTTTAACTATGCTAAAAGAAATGGGGAAATTATTGCCAGCACTTGACGTAATGTCAGGTAAATACCCTACATTAAAAGAGCTAACTGACGATCCTATAGTGCATAACGCACAAAATATTTGTCCGAGTTACGATGTAGCAACCACCTTTAGCCGAAAAGCATTTCTACAAAAAAAAGCAAAGCAAGATAATGCCTACATGAGTGTAACCGCTATGCCAAGGTACTTAGATATACCGTTGGAAACCGACACTACACCAAGTAACTTTACAGATGATGATGGTGACGGCGTACCAAACGAGCAAGACACTTGCCCAAGCACACCTTTAAGTACAAATGTAGATTTATCTGGTTGTACAATTTACAGCGCATCAACCTCGAATATAGAGATTGGTATCCCTTTTTCTGCTGACTCAAGCGATGTAAGGTCTCAATATATTCAAGAAATTAGTAGGCTTGCTGACTTTTTAAAAGAAAATCCAAATAAGCGGGTTGAAATACAAGGCCATGCTTCTCTAGATGGAGATCGGAAATATAACCGTAAATTATCTGAAAAACGTGCGTTTGCCGTTGCTGAAATTCTAATTAAGCAATTCGATGTAGAACCTAAACGTGTTAAATCGTTTGGGTACGGTATTGATCAACCTCGAGTAAACGAAATATCAGTAAGAGCTAATGCTGCGAATCGACGTATCGAAGCCGTAATTACTGATAGTTAAGTCAATTAACGTTATGTAAATAACCTAAACTCAGCTTGAAATATTTAGGCTAAATTTATTTCTCGAATTTAGGTTTTGTAGTAATACCAATCTGCTTATATATGGGGTCTATTTAACGTTAAGAAAATTACGCTAGAACTAGGCAAAAATTTTTATATCTAGTTGTTCTAAATAAAAAA